>NZ_VSMK01000046.1 GCF_011682075.1 Nitratidesulfovibrio liaohensis | reverse complement strand
AGCAGCGGTTCGGACAGCGGCACCACGGCGTAGGTGCCTTCCGCGTGGCGCCAGTCGCGCACCGGGGTCGCGGTGCGTCCGGCCACGGTCATCAGGCGCAGGACGTGGTCGCCCTCGCCGGAGCCAAAAGCGGCGCCGGAGGCCGGGGGGGGCGTATCCACGAACCAGATGCACCCGCACATGACGTGGGTGCCCCGGTTGACGCGGTGGGTCAGTTCCAGCAGGCCCTCCACGGTGCGTTCCTGGGCCACGTTGAGCATCATGTCCAGAAACGGGCTGATGTCGAACTGCTGGAGCACCGAATGGGCCAGGGTGGGTTCCGTGGCGTCGGGCGCGGACTGGCGGGGCGGAGCGTCCGCAGAGGGGTGGGGCGTGGGCGACATGGGAGACATGGGAACCTCGGGGATTGGGCGGATTGCCGGAATTGCGGGGCAGACGACCATTCCGTGGAGGATGGCGGCGCGGCTGCGGTGTGTGATGGCTGTTTCTAACGATATATCGTTACGAAATTTCGTCAACAACGAAATTTCGTTAGAGAGTCACAGGCTGACGTGCGCGGCAAACCCTTGCCAGCCGTGGGTCGCGCCATTGTCACAGGTCTGGCACGGGTTGTGCTTCATGCTGCCATGAAAGACGGTGCTGCCGTTCTTTTCGGTGCCGAGTCCGCGCATTCCCTCGTGCCCGGACTTATGATTCAGTCGCTTCATTCCGACAAAGCCCCGGTGTTCCCCTCACCGGGGTTTTGGCATTTTCGGGATCCCGCAGTTATTTCAGGAGACAGCTGCCTGCGCCGACGGGGGCGTGTGCCAATTCATGTGCCAAACCGCCAGCCGGACATACACCGGGATAGGGCGTTGCCCCGGGCAACCTCACCCACCGGGCCGCCGGTGGCGGGTGTTTGCGTCCGATGGCAATTGGCGTATGAGAAAGGCGTCAGTGGATGATCCCGTGTCCGATATCCTTTCGGGGGTGGTTGTGTCGCAGGCAGTGGGGTTGGGAATGCAGGGCGGTTGCGACCGCGATGTGCAGGATATTGCCGAGGAGGCGGTTGCGCGAAGGTTCCGGCTTTCCGGTGCGGCGCACCCGTTGTTGGTGCTGCTGCGGCGCAGGGCTGTCGAAGCGCTTGCGCAGTCCCTGTGCTCCGGTGTCTCGTGCGAATTGCCCGCCCCGCGCATGCCCCTGCCGCCAGAGGTGACCCACGAGGCCAACAGCGGGGTGGCGCCCGGCGATCTGGACGGGCTGGCCGAGCGCGCCCGCCTGCCCGCCCTGCCGCAGGTGTTTCTGGAATTGCAGCACGCCATGGAGCGCGAGGAACCCTCGTACGATGAACTGGCGGCCATCATTTCCAAGGATCCCCGCCTGGCCGCGTCGCTGCTGCGGCTGGTCAACGGGCCGCTGTTTGGCTTTCGGGCGCCGGTGGAAACGGTGAGTCGCGCGGTGGCGGCGGCGGGTACCCGCCGGGTGACATCGCTGGCCCTGGGCACCTTTGTGCTGGGGCTGTTTCGTGAACGGCCCCCCCACGTGGTCAACCTGCACGATTTCTGGCTGCATTCGGTGGCCACCGCGCTCATGGCGCGGGCGCTGGCCACCCGCATGGGCCGTGACGATCCGGAACGCTACTTCGTGGCCGGGCTGCTGCACGACATCGGCTGGCTGGCCATTTGCGCCGTGTGGCCCGCCGGGGCGGAGCGGGTGCTGGATCGCTGTCGTGACCTGGGAGAAACGCTGACCGAGGCGGAGCGGACGGAGCTGGGCATGACCCACGGCGAAATGGGCGCGGCGATTCTGCGACGCTGGAATCTGCCGCCCGTGCTGGTGGATGCGGTGCAGGCCCACCATGCCCCGTCCGAGGCCCCCGCCAGTGACGAGGCCCTGCTGGTGCACCTGGCCGACGAGGCGGTGAAGGCCTTCGGCATCGGCGGCACCGGCGACGATTGCATACAGCCGCTGGACACCGATGCAACTGGCCTGCGGTCCATATCGGCGCACGATCTGGACGCCGCATGCGAGGCGCTGCTGGAAGGGGTGGACGAGATGTACGCGGTGCTCGGGGCGGGGGCGCGAGGGTAGTTCGGAGTCTTGCAGGCTTCCCGCATCCAGCTGTGTGCCGGGGGTCGGGAACGGTGCGTTTCGCCGAGGGGTGGTGTGTCCGGAAGGGGGCACGCCACCCCTCGGCGTTTTGTCCGGACATGGGGAGAGCGACAGGCGGCGGGACGGGGCGGCTCAGGCGTCAAGCGATCGCGCGACCTGGCGCAGGGCCTCGGCCAGCCGTTCGCCTTCCTGGGCGGGGCGAGCCTGCATCCGCAAGTATCCCGCCGGCATGCCGGGTATGTTGTCGCAGGCGCGAACCAGTACGTGGTGGCGCAGCAGTTGCGCCCGCACCGAGCCAGACGTGACGCCCTGCGCCAGCAGGCGCGGGTGCAGGCGGCAGGTGAGAAAGCTTGCCCCTTCCAGCATGGCGCCGGGATCGAACAGGCCGGTCGCGCGGGCGGCCCGCAACAGCGTGGTGCGGTCGATGTGCAGTGTGGGCAGGCGGTCGCGGTAGGTGGGGCGTGCGTCAAGGAAACGCTGGCCCATGGCCTCGGCATATGGGCTGACCATCCATGGCGGGCGTGCGGCGTGCAGCCTGGCCAGCAACGGGCCCGGCCCGGCAAGGTACCCCAGCCGTATTCCCGTGCAGTGGAAGAACTTGGTGAAGCTGTGCAGGCCAAGCACAGTGGTTTCGAAGGTACACGCCGTGGTCAGGGCCTGCCAGTGATGTCCTGCGTATTCCGGGGTGCCCCACAGGAAGTCCCGGTAGGTCAGATCCACCAGCACCGTGCCGTATCCTTGGCGAGCGAGAGCGGCGACCAGCGCGGGGAGGTCCGGTGCGGCAATGGCGCACGGGTTGCCGGGCGAGCAGAGCACCGCAAGTTCCCGCCGGGCGTCGCCGGGTGGCGGGGCTGATGCGGCGGGGGGCGTTTCCAGGGCGCCGACCGGGGCGCTGTGCAACACCCGCCACGGAATGCCATGCGCATCACAGGCGCGGACGTATTCGGAAAAGGTGGGACCGAGCAGGGTGACCCGCGTGGGGCGCAGCACTCGCAGCGCCAGCCAGATGAGTTCCGACGATCCGTTGCCCACGAGCAACTGGTCCGGTGAAACGCCTTCGTCAAGGGCAAGCCGCTGGCGTAGTGCCGTGGAGTCGGGGTCGGGGTAGTGTTCGAAGGGGTAGGGTACCGATGCCACCAGGTCGCGGGTCAGGTCTTCGGCTTGGGCGAAACCGTTGCTGCCGCAATCCAGGATGGCTTCCGGTGCGACGCCCAGTTCGCGGGCAACCCGGTACACCTCCCCCCCGTGTGCGCCTTGCGCGGGGGAGGTGGCGGGTGATGCGTCGGGCTTGTGACCGGGGGCGCGCCGGGGGGCGGATTCACGAACAGGCATCGACAAACCCGCGCTTGCGCAGCAGTCTGCGGTACAGTGCCTCGAATCGGTCCACACGGGTGGCTGCCGAAAATTCCGGGGCCATGTTCCGACTGGCTTCAGCCCATGCGGCGCGGAGCTCCGGCTGAGCCATGGCCTCGCGTAGTGCCGTGGCCAGTGCGTCGACATCGCCAGCGGGGACGAGCAGGCCGTTGCCGCGCAGCAGTTCGGGCACGCCGCCCACATTGGACGCCACCACCGGCAGCCCGGCGCAGATGGCCTCAAGCAGGGTGTTGGGCATGGATTCCGAAAGCGAGGGCAGCACGAACAGATCCATCAGGCGCAGATGATCGGCCACCAGCGGCGTGGGCGGTACAAGGCGTACCCGGTCGGCGATGCCCAGCTCCGCGCATTGTGCGGCCCAGCGTTCCGGGGTGACACCCACCACCACCAGCGTCGCATGGGCAAGGGCGCCAGCGCTTGCGTCTCGCGCGGCGGCAAAGGCCCGCAGCAGCGGGCCCACGCCCTTGACGTCCTTGTCGCCCGCGACGGTTCCGATCACGGGGCTCAGCTTGAAGCCCGTGGCGTCAAGCCCGGGCAGGTCCAGCTCGGCGCGCAACTGGTCCGGCGCGGTGTGGCATTCCATGCGCGCCGCAGGGATGCCGTTGCGGATGACCTCCACACGGGCTGCCCCCACCCCCACGCCGCGCAGTACGTCCGCGCAGGCCTGCGAGTTGGCCACGAAGGCATCCATGCCCGGCGACCAGTAGGGCAGCGGGTTGCCGGGACGGAACACCACCCCGCGATACCCTGCGCACACGGCCTTGCGGCCTGAAAGCCGCCATTTCAGCCCCAGCCAGGCCACGCGTTTCACGGCCTTGTTGTGGAAAGCCTGCACCACGCACGGACCGCTGGCCGGAAAGGCATCGGCAAGCGCCGCACCCCAGTGTGCGGGGCGCTCCGGAAGGTCGGCCCAGCGGATTCCCGGCGCAAGGTTGCGCAGCGTGGCTCCCGCAGGGGTGAAGAATATGACGTGGTGGCCGCGTTCCGCCAGTCCTTCGGCAAGGTACAGCGCCTGGCGGGACCCGCCGCTTTTGGTGGAGGAAGAGGTGAGCAGGATGATGTGCATGGCGTGTGCCGTGGTTGGCATGCTTTGGTGTTGTCCGCAGCCTTGTGCGTCGTCGGCGTGACGGTCGTGGGTGTCGGCAGGGTGCTTCTGAAGGAGGTTGCCGACAGGGCTGGCGGTTGGAGACGGCGGGAGTTCCGGATGCCTGATGGTCACTGCCGCCTTGCGTATGCGGTCACTTGGTCGGCAAGCCAGCATTCCAGTTCGCGCGCCTTTGCGTCAAGGTCGCAACGAGTGCGGCATGCTTCAAGGGAAGCCTGCCGGGCCGCCAGAAGGGCATCGTCCGACAGGGCCAGGGCGGTGCGCAGCACTGTGGCAAAGGCTTCCGGCCCGGCATCGGGGGGCAGCAGCCACGGTTCGAGCTGCGGCGTGAACACCTCGCGTACGCCGCCCACGTCGCGGGAAACGGGCAGCAGCCCCTGCGCCAGGGCCTCCAGCAGGGTGTTCGGCAGGCCTTCACTGCGCGAGGCAAGCAGGAAGATGTCCGCCTGGGCCAGCAGACCCGGCACGTCGGTGGAGAAACCATGCCAGAGCACCCTCTGGGCAAGGCCCAGCGACGCGGCAAGCCCGCGCAGGCGCGTTTCGTCAGAGCCGGTGCCCACCACGTGCAGTTCAAAGGGCATGTCGATGGTGGACAGCGCCCGCAAGAGCGTTTCGTGTCCCTTGTCAGGGTTCAGTTGTTGCGTGGCGATGAGCCGCCGGGGCGCGTGCGTCGCAAGGGGGGCCGTCGTGGGTGTCTTGCCGTTCAGCACCACATGCACGTCGGCCGGGTCGACATAGGGCAGGCTGCGGGCGAAGCCATCGGCGATGAAGCGGCAGGGGCACAGGAATGCCGGGCGAATCCACGCGTGCAACAGGCGCGTCTTGATCCTTTGGGGGATGTCCTCCGGCAGGCCGATGCGCTGCACCACGGGAATGCCCAGCAGGCGCGCGGCCACTCCGGCCGTGGCGAGGTCCTTGCCGATATTGAGGACGACGATGTCGGTGCGTTGCCTGCGGAAGGCGCGCAGGAAGCGCGCCACGGCGGCGGGGTTGAGGTCGCACCCGAAGGCCGCGCGTTCCCCGTGTCCCACGCGCTGCCGGGCCTGCGCGACGAATTCCGGCTGGCGGCCGTACACGCGCACGTCATGGCCAAACGCGGCAAGGCGTTCGGCAAAGTCGAGGGTCCATGTCTTCACCCCGCCCCATTTGCGGGTGGCATTGATGAAGGCGATGCGCATCAGTGCTGGTCACCGGGTGTGGAGGTGGCGACGGGTCGGGCCGGATGGACGGAATGGGCGGGAGCCTCCGGGGCGTTGACCGTGGCACCGATCATGACGCCAAGGTGCCCCATGGATACGGCCATCCACCACGTGCGCAGAAAGTCGTGGGCCGACAGCGCCTCGACCAGGTAACAGACCCAGCCCGCCAGAAAGAAGGCGCCCAGCGTCCACATTTCCGTGCGTGCGTCGCCGGGCCGGGCGGTAAGGTTGCGCCAATGGCGTCTGCCCGCCCAGATGAGCATGCCGTACAGGAACAGCAGCGCAATGCCGAGGCCCACGAACCCGGTGTCCACCACAAACTGGATGTACATGGAATGCGGGTGCTGGATATTGGTGGAATTGATCACCGGGTGCAGCCCCAGGGCCTTGAACGCCGGACCGAACATGCCCATGCCCCAGCCGGTCAGGGGGCGGGCCTGAATGACTTGCCAGGCCATGTCCCACAATTCGATGCGCCCGTCGCGCATGGCTTGTTCCACGCTGATTCGGTGCGGGCCGAAATGCAGGGTGAGGCCCAGCAGGATGGCGGGAGAAACCAGCCAGTACCAGCGGGGGCGTGCCAGCAGAACCCACAGCACGAACATCGCCGCCCCGAAACCCAGGTATCCGCTGCGAGCCTGGGCGAATATCAGCAGATACAGGCCAGGAGCCAGAAGGGACGCCATGATGGCCGCGTGCTTCCAGACGGTCATGACGGGGAAGGCGCGGCGCAGCACCCACCACAGGCCCATTGCGGGAACCAGGACAAGCGCCATGTAGTTGCCCACGCGGTAGGTGGACAACGATCCGGTGAGTCGACCGGCCATGATGGCGGTGCCCTTGATGAGGTCGTGGCCGGTGACGTGTTGATAGATGCCGTCCAGCCCTTCGTAGCAGGACACGATGGCAAAGGCCCAGATCAGGCGGCGCAGGTCGCGTGCGTTACGGGCGCACTCCATGGCGATGAAGGGCAGGGCGAACCCCTTCCAGGTGTTGGGCCACACGTAGGCGAGGCTCTGGCGCGGGTCCAGCGACAGGGCCGTCTTGACGCAAATGAGTCCGTAGAAGGCCGCGAACAGCCATTTGAGCGGAAAGCGGCTCAGGGTGGATTGCCGGTACCCCCAGTAGTGGTAGGCGAACAGGGCTGCCAGACTGAGGATGGGACCGGCTTCACGGAAGGCCTGCCCCAGCGGAAACGTGGCGATGGACAGCCAGAACAGCCAGAATAGCGTCGTGCGTGCCCATTCCGCCTTTTGCGGATCGGAAGCGAAACGGAATGTTTCGACGGCGGCGGTAATATGGTGGCGGATGTCTGTCATGCGGAAAATAATATCCCACCCAGCGAGCCGCAGGAAGGTGCTTGTGCGGACGGGACGGAGGGGGCGAGCGGAAAGGTGAAGGTCAACGCGCGGTCACCGCGAGGTTTCCGGCCAGTAGACCGGTGTAGATGGCGTGCAGGGCAACGGCGTAGCGGTCCATGGTGTGCGGAGCGGACAGGCGGCGTGCCGCGTCAGACAGCCGCTGGCGCAGGTCGTCGTCGCGCAGGATGGCGAGCAGCTTGTCCGCGATGTCGGCGGGTTCGGTTTCGCACACCAGCGAGGCCTCGCCAGCCAGTTCCAGCATGGGAACGTGGCGGGACACCACGCACGGCAGCCCGCAGTACATGGCCTCCAACTGGGCGATGAGGAACCCCTCGAACTGCGAGGGCATGGCGAACACGTCGGCCGCCTTGTAGAAGGCCGCCACGTCCGGGCGGAATCCTGTCAGCGCCACATGGTCACGCAGGCCCAGTTCGTCGCGCAGGGCCTCCAGACGGGGGCGCTCCGCCCCCTCACCCACCAGGGCCAGCGATGCGGGCACGCCCGCGTCGCGCACAATACGGATGGCCCGAATGAGCAGATCGAAATTCTTCTGCTGCACATAGCGCCCCACGGCCACCACCACCGGGCCGCCCAGGCCGAAAGCGGCGCGCAGGTCCAGCGGGGGCGCGTCGAAGCGGCCCGCGTCTATGGCGTTGTACAGCACCTTCACCGGGCGGCCCGCCAGATTGTGGTCGGTGGCGATCACCTCGGCCACGGCCTTGGAAACCGCGAGGTACAGCGTGGTGGCGTAGGACAGCAGCTTGTCGGAAAGCCTGCGGTGCAGGCGTTTCTCGTGCTTGATGTTGTGCAGGTGGGTGACCACGGGAATTCCCAGGCCCAGCGCGGCGATGCGCCCGTGATGGTTGGCGCTGATATGCATGGTATGGATGATGTCCGGGGAGAATTCGCGCAACATGGCGCGCAGGCGCAGTGATGTATCCAGCCGGTGCGAGGCGATGGCGCGGATGTGCGAGCCCACGCAGTGCACCTTGATGCCTGCGGCCTGGTATTCCGGCAGCATCTGCCCCGTGCCCGAAAGGTTGAAGACGCGTGGCGTGACGAGGCCGTTGGCGCGGTAGGCCAAGGCCAGGTCGAACAGCCACTTTTCGATGCCGCCGAAGGGCAGCCCGCCGACGAGATAGGCGATTTTCATCCTGAGGTTCCGGCTGATGGTTGCAGGAACATTGCCGCATGCGCGACCGTGCGGGCCGCGTCGGGCTGGCCGGAGCACGAATGCTGAACGGTCCTACTCGTAGCCCGCCGTGCGGTCAAGGGTTGCTGACATGGAAAGCGGCGCGGGAAGGATGGCGGCCTTCCCGTGTGCGTGGCCCGTTCCGCCTCCCCCCCCTCCCCGGCTGGTGCCGACCATGCGCTGACCGTGCGCCAGTTGGGGGCGCGCCGACGGGCCGCCCGAGCCTGCCACCCGTCTTGC
>NZ_VSMK01000045.1 GCF_011682075.1 Nitratidesulfovibrio liaohensis | reverse complement strand
CCAGCACGCCGGGCAGGGGCATGGTGCGTTCCAGCACGCCGCGCGCCTCGCGCCAGCGGCCTTGCGCCGCGTGGCCCAGAAAGGCGCGCGCATCCACATGCAGCGGACACGCCGCCTGGCAACGGGGCGGTTCTTCCTGTATGCAGCGCGACTCCCAGTCGCGCAGCGAGGTCTGGTCCATGCCGTGCTCCCTCTGCTGGCCTCAGTGCCGGGCCGGGCGGCACAACCCCACGGCTCCGGAAAAATGAAGCCCCGGGGCGGAGCGTGTCCACCCCGGGGCCGTGTTCATCCTGTTACGCGCCCTTCAGGCCCGCCAGCACCTTTTCCGGCAGGGCGGGCAGGTGACGGATGCGCACGCCGCACGCCTTGTAGATGCCGTTGATGATGGCCGCATGCGGCACGGTGAGCGGCAGCTCGCCCACGCCCGACGCGCCGAACGGTCCGTCGCCGCGCGGGGTTTCCACGTAGATCAGTTCGATGTTGTCGGGAATGTCCTTGATGTACGGAACGCCCGCGCCCGCCATGGTGGCGTGCTTCTTGAGGTCCTCGTAGTCTTCGGACAGGGCCAGACCGATGCCCTGGGCCAGGCCGCCGTACAACTGGCCGTCGGTGACCAGCTTGTTGCAGACCTTGCCGATGTCGGCCACCATGGTCAGCTTGTCCACGGTGGTCTTGCCGGTGGCCACTTCCACGGCCACTTCGGCCATGAACACACCGTACATGTACGCGGTGAAGGGCTTGCCTTGCGCGTTTTCATCGCAGTGGGTGCCCGCCGCCGTCCACGCGCCGCGGTACTTGGTGGGCAACTTCCCGTCCACCATTTCCTGGTAGGTACGGAAGCCGCCGGGCTTGCGCATGGCTTCCACCAGGTTTTCGCAGGCCACGCGCACGGCGTTGCCGGTAACGTACTGCGACCGGCTGCCGCCCGCCGGGCCGCTGTTGGGGGCCTTGCTGGTGTCGTTGAGCACCAGGCGGATCTTTTCCGGCGCGATGCCCAGCGGACGCAGCGCTTCGTGGGCGGTGCCCAGACTGCCCATGTCCGCGCCCTGGCCGTGATCTTCCCAGCAGTTGTAGATGGTGACGGTGCCGTCGGGGTTCAGTTCGGCGTCGGCTTCCGAGGTGTCCGGCCCGTCAAGGCCGCAACCGTACACGCCCACGGCAACGCCCACGCCCTTCCTGACCGCCGCCGTGGAACCGGCCTTGGCCGCATCCAGCGCCGCCTTGTACTTGGGCCGGATGATGTCGATCATTTCCGGCAGGCTGTACACTTCCGGGTCCTGCCCAGTGGGGTTGGTGTCGCCCTTGCGGTAGACGTTCAGGTAGCGCAGTTCCAGCGGGTCCATGCCCAGCTTTTCGGCCAGTTCGTCCATCAGCACTTCGGACGGGAACTCGCTTTCCGGCGCGCCGTAACCACGGAAGGCAGAACCCCAGGCGTGGTTGGTGCACACCGTGCGGCCCTGGCCCCGGATGCTGGCGATGCCGTAGCCCGCCCCCGCGAACTGCGCGCCGCGCAGGGTCAGAAGGTCGCCGAACTCGGAATACGGACCGTGGTCCACGATCCAGTCGGTTTCCATGGCCTTGATCTTGCCGGTCTTGTCGGCGGCGTAGCGCACGTTGAAGAAGAACGGCGAACGCTTGCCGGTGTAGTTCTGCTGCTGGCGGTAGTTGTAGCGCAGGTGTACCGGGCGTCCGGTGGCCATTGCCGCCACGCCCACCAGGGCTTCCATGGTGGGGCTGAACTTGTAGCCGAAGGTGCCGCCCGTGGGGTTCTGCACCATGACGATCTTTTCCGGCTCGATGCCAAGGCCGGGGGCGATCATGTACAGGTGCAGGTGCAGGCCGATGGACTTGGAGTGGATGACCAGGCGCCCGTCGCCGTCGGTGTAGGCAAAGCCCACGTCCGGCTCGATGGGCAGGTGCGGCTGGCGCCCCACGTAGTAGTCGCCTTCCACCACCACGTCGGCCCCGTCGAAGATGGGCTTGGTATCCGCGCCCTTGGCGATGTTCTGGGTGAAGTACACGTTGGGCGTGCCGGGGTGGATTTCCATGGCGTCTTCGGCCATGGCCGCCGGGGCGCTCATGTAGGCGGGCAATTCTTCCAGTTGCACCTTCACCTTTTCGGCGGCGGCGCGGGCGTGCTTTTCACTGTCGGCGCAGACGATGGCAATGGCGTCACCGTACTGGAACACCTTCTCGTCGCACAGGATGGGCCGGTCCCAGCCGTCGCCCTTGTTGGAGGGGAAGGTGATCAGGCCGGTGATGCGGTTCTTGCCCTTGACGTCCTTGTGGGTCAGCACGCTGTGCACGCCGGGCATCTTCAGGGCTTCGGAGGTGTCGATGGACAGGATTTTGGCGTGCGACACTTCCGCCTGCACCAACGCAAGGTGCAGTGCATCGGAGGGCATCTTCAGCCCCAGGTCCGCACCGTAGTCGCAGGTACCCGTTACCTTGGCAATGGCGGAGGGGCGGGGGTACTTCGTTCCCCAGATGCGGCCATCTGCGGGAATCTTGAAGCAGAGGTCGTCGGCGCTCATTTCGCCGCGCAGCACCTTGGCGGCGTCCATGACCGCATCGACCAGAGGCTTGTAGCCGGTGCAGCGGCAGACGTTGCGGTGCTTCTGGAACCAGTCGCGCACGTCGTCGCGGCTGGGGTTCTTGTTTTCTTCCAGCAACTGCCTGGCCGAAACGATGAAGCCCGGCGTGCAGAAGCCGCACTGCGCCCCGCCGTGGGCCGCCCACGCCAGTTGCAGCGGGTGCAGGCAGTCGGGGCTGCCCACGCCCTCGATGGTGGTCACCGATGCCCCGTCGGGCAGGCGGCGCATCTTGTACGCGCACGAGCGGACCACCTTGCCGTCAAGGATGACGCTGCACGCGCCGCACTGGCCTTCGCCGCAGCCCACCTTGACGCCGGTGAGCAGCAGTTGGCCGCGCAGCACGTCCGCCAGCGTCGCTTCCGGATCGACGACAAGGTTGCGGGGTATGCCGTTGACGATGAAATGCTTGTTGATCATGAGCCTGGCCTCCGTGGAGCTGTCCGTTGCATGTTGCGCGGGCGGGCATGCCGCCCTTTCCGTCGCGGGCGGATGATCGCCCTTCCCTGCATGGGCGGCTGTCCGCCGCCCCTCCCGTTGTGCCGGTCCGGCGGGGCTACGCGCCCTTGCCGAACGGGCAGGCGGGATACCGGCATTCCTGGCAGCCGAGGCACAGGCCGCCATGACCGAGCGCGGTGATGTCCTCCCGCGTGACGGCAAGCCCGGCCAGCAGCCGGGGCGCCACGAGGTCGAAAATCGACGCACGGTGATACATGACACACCCGGGAAGGCCCATGACGGGCACCTCGCCGAGATACGCCAGCATGAACATGGAGCCCGGCAACACCGGAGCCCCGTACGCGACAACATGAGCCCCTGCGGCCCTGATGCCCGCCGGGGTCTGGTCGTCGGGGTCCACGGACATGCCGCCGGTGACGACGACCATGTCCGCACCTTCGTCCACCAGTTCGCGGATGGCCCGTGCCGTGGCGTCACGGTCGTCGGCCACCAGCACCTGGCGCACCACCTCGCTGCCGAGGTCGGCGAACTTGCGGCGCACCACGGGGCCGAACTTGTCCTTGATGCGGCCGTGGAACACCTCGCTGCCGGTGGTCACCATGCCCACGCGGGCACGGCGGAAGGGCAGCACGGAAACCACGGGCGTACCCGCAAGGGCGCGTTCCGCTTCGTGCAGCAGCTGTTCGTGGACAATGAGAGGGATGACGCGCATGCCCGCCACCATCTGGCCCGCGCGCACCGCGCACAGGCCGTGCAGCGTGGACACGGCAAGTTCGCCCAGGCCGTTCAGACGGCCAAGGGCGGGAACATCGACGTGCAGCAGCCCGTCGTGCTCGGCGACAAGGTTGACCCGCCCCTCGCACCTGGCTTCCGGGGCCACACCCGCACCACCGACGGCGCGCGCCAGACGCATGGCGGCATCGTCTTCGTGCAGTTGGCCCGCGCCAAGGCGCAGGGCGTAGACGTGCTCCTTCCCCATTTGCAGAAGGAGGGGGATGTCCGCCGGGGCGACGATGTGCCCCTTGCGGAACCCCGGCCCCTTTTCGACGCCGGGAATGATGCGCGTCATGTCGTGACACAGCATCATGCCCACGGCTTCGTGGACCGGGACGATGGAAAGACCGTGCTCGTGACCTTGCATGTGCTTCTGCTCCCGTGAAGGGACAGGCAGCATTCCGGCGTTGCCGCAGTCGTGTGTGGAGCCCTCTCGGACGCAAAGAGAAGGGCATGGCCGGACTGGGTATGCAGGCACTCCTAGCGTGGATATGTATCAGTCCTGACAGGTCACGGTCAACGCACGACGCGTGTTAATTCAAGCATGACGGCATGTTATTATGAGTGCTCGCTCAATCCACGAATAACAACATGAAGTACATGCACATTCACACGTTGTGAGCGCTCATTCAGTTGCAAATTTACCATCTGTAGACGTTCGGAAAACGGACCATGGCGGCTTCAAATAACCAGAACACCACTTTTTGACTGATTATTAACCATAAAATTACCATAACAAACTAGAACAGACAGACTATACGGAACAGTGGTGTCAAAACAAACACATATGCTATGCTTAACTACTGATTTTATTGAACTTATCATTACCGCCCTCCGCAGACCTGCTACGCTTGCTCCAAACTCACCATGCGGACACGGCGCATGGTCCGCCGCAGCCAGCCCCCCGGCAGGGGTGCGAACCGGCGCGACGGGGCCGGACCGCGCAGCTTGATCCAAGGAGGTTGCCGGAATGCGAAGACGCCAATTCCTGAAGATGTCCTGTGTGCTTGGGGCGGGTGTCGCCCTGTGCGGGCTGGGCGTCGATCTCGTGCCCATCGAGGCGTGGGCGGACGAGATCAAGAAGATCGACCGCCTGAAGAGCGCCAAACAGACCACATCCGTGTGCTGTTACTGCTCGGTGGGGTGCGGCCTGATCTGCGCCACCGACGAAAAGACCGGCAAGATCATCAACATCGAGGGCGACCCCGAACATCCGGTGAGCGAAGGTTCGCTGTGCGCCAAGGGCGCAGGCATGTTCCAGACCACCGAGGCCAACGAACACCGCCTGACCAAGGTGCTGTACCGCGCGCCCAACTCGGACAAGTGGGAAGAAAAGAGCTGGGACTGGGCCATCGACCGCATCGCCCGGCTGATGAAGGAAGAGCGCGACAAGTCCTTCATCACCAAGAACGCGGCGGGCCAGGTGGTCAACCGGGTGGAAACGCTGGCCCACATGGGCAGTTCCAACCTGGACAACGAGGAATGCTGGAGCATCACCGCCTGGGCGCGGTCCCTCGGCCTGGTG
Source organism: Nitratidesulfovibrio liaohensis (assembly GCF_011682075.1). GTDB lineage: Bacteria > Desulfobacterota > Desulfovibrionia > Desulfovibrionales > Desulfovibrionaceae > Cupidesulfovibrio > Cupidesulfovibrio liaohensis. The sequence goes on along the minus strand of NZ_VSMK01000045.1, from coordinate 3,235 downwards.
TACATCGATCACCAGGCCCGGGTCTGACACGGCCCCACCGTACCGGCTCTGGCAGAGTCGTTCGGACGCGGCGCGATGACCAATCACTGGATCGACATCCAGCACAGTGATTGCATTCTCATTCAGGGCAGCAACGCTGCCGAAAACCACCCCATTTCGTTCAAATGGGTGATGCGCGCCAAGGAAAGGGGCGCCAAGCTGATCCACGTGGACCCGCGCTTCACGCGGACCTCGTCCAAGGCCGATTTCTACGCCCCCCTGCGCTCGGGCACGGACATCGCCTTCCTTGGCGGGATGATCAAGTACATCATCGACAACAACAGGATATTCCACGATTACGTGGTCAACTACACCAACGCCCCGTTCCTGGTGGACGGCAAGTTCGGCTTCAAGGACGGGCTGTTCACCGGGTACGACGCGGACAAGCGCGGCTACGACAAGGCCACCTGGACTTACCAGAAAGACGCCAATGGCATCATCCTGCGCGACGAGACGCTGAAGAACCCGCGTTGCGTCTACCAGTTGCTGAAGGCGCACTACGCCCGCTACGACCTGAAGAAGGTCTCTTCCATCACCGGCACGCCCGAAAAGGACCTGAAGACCGTGTACGAGATGTTCTCGTCCACCGGCACCAAGGACCGCGCGGGCACCGTCATGTACGCTCTGGGGCAGACCCACCACACCGTGGGCGTGCAGAACATCCGCGCCCTGGCCATCGTCCAGCTGCTGCTGGGCAACATCGGTGTGTGCGGCGGCGGCGTCAACGCGCTGCGCGGCGAACCCAACGTGCAGGGGTCCACGGACCACGCGCTGCTGTACCACTACCTGCCGGGCTACCTTTCGGCCCCGCGCGCCTCGCAGCAGACGCTGGAATCGTACATCAAGAAGATCACCCCCTCGACCACGGAAGCCAAATCCGTCAACTGGCAGTCCAACTACGGCAAGTACGCGGTCAGCCTGCTGAAGTCGTGGTACGGCGACGCGGCCACCAAGGACAACGAGTTCGGCTACGCCTGGGTGCCCAAGGCAGACGACGGCAAGGACTACTCGGTGATGACCCTGTTCGACGTGATGTACGCCGGCAAGATCAAGGGCATGACCGTGTTCGGCCAGAACCCCGCGTGCAGCATCCCCAACTCGAACAAGGTGCGCGCAGCCTTCGCCAAGCTGGACTGGATGGTGCACCTGAACATCTTCGACAACGAGACGGCGTCATTCTGGAAGGGGCCGGGCATGGACCCCGCCAAGGTGAAAACCGAGGTCTTCCTGCTGCCCGCCTCCGCCTCCGTCGAAAAGGCCGGCAGCCAGACCAACAGTGGCCGCTGGATACAGTGGCGCTACGCGGCCACCAAGGCTCCCGGCGACTGCATCTACGCGGGCGAGGCCATCATCCGCATTCAGAACAAGCTGAAGGAACTGTACCAGAAGGAAGGCGGCACCTTCCCCGATCCCATCCTGAACATGACCTCCGACGGTCTGGCAGAAAAGGGCGGCTACGACGCGGAAAAGGTGGCCAAGCTCATCAACGGCTACTTCCTTGCCGACGTGGAGATAGGCGGCAAGCAGTACAAGAAGGGCGACTGCGTGCCATCCTTCGCCCTGTTGCAGGCCGACGGCACCACCTCTTCGGGCAACTGGATCTGCGCGGGCAGCTTTGCCCAGGACGGCAAGAACCTGATGCAGCGGCGCGGCAAGGCAGACCCCACGGGCCTCGGCCTGTACCCGGAATGGTCATTCGCCTGGCCGGTAAACCGCCGGGTGCTGTACAACCGCGCCTCGTGCGACCCCAGCGGAAAGCCCTACAACCCCAAGCGCGCCGTGCTGGAATGGAAGGACGGCAAGTGGGTGGGCGACGTGCCCGATGGCGCCCCGCCGCCGCTGGCGGCGGAAGGCGGCAAGCTGCCGTTCATCATGAAGCCCGACGGGGTCAGTTCCCTGTTCGGGCCGGGTCTTGGCGACGGCCCCTTCCCGGAACACTACGAACCGCTGGAAAGCCCGCTGGCCAAGAACCTGATGTCACCGCAGCAGAACAACCCCGCCATCCTGCTGTACAAGAGCGACAAGGACATGGTGGCCAGCGCCGACGCGCGCTTCCCCATCGTCATGACCACCTACTCGTCCACCGAGCACTGGTGCACCGGCGCCTTCACCCGCTGGCAATCGTGGCTTACCGAGGCCATGCCCCAGGCGTACGTGGAGATGAGCCAGGAACTGGCCAAGGAAAAGGGCATCAAGAACGGCGACAAGGTGCGCGTGGAATCGGCACGCGGCAAGCTGGAGTGCGTGGCCATGGTCACGCCGCGCTTCCGTCCCTTCCTGGTCAACGGCAAGACGCTGCACCAGGTGGGCATGCCGTACAACTACGGCTGGCGCTTCCCCGCCGACAACGGCGACAGTGCCAACCTGCTCACTCCCACGGTGGGCGACGCCAACGCCATGACGCCGGAATACAAGGCGTTCATGGTCAACGTGGTCAAGGTATAGGGGGTGAGTCATGGCTGATGGAAAGTCCATACTCGTCGACGTTTCCCGCTGCACCGGCTGCCGGGGTTGCCAGGTGGCCTGCAAGCAATGGAACGGCCTGCCCGGTACCAAGACCAAGCAGACCGGCACCTACCAGAACCCGCCGGACTTCAGCCACCAGACCTTCAAGGTGGTGCGCTTCGAAGACGGCAGAACCAAGGATGGCAAGACCTACTGGCACTTCTTCTCGGACATGTGCCGCCACTGCATGAACCCGCCGTGTCTGGCGGGCGCGAAGGGCGACGAGATGATCCACGACGAGGCCACCGGTGCGGTCGTGTACACCGAGGGCACCAGCCAGAGCGACTTCGAGATGTCGCTGAGCGTGTGCCCCTACAACATCCCCCGGCAGGATCCGGACACCAAGGTGATGCGCAAGTGCACCATGTGCTTCGACCGCATCACCAGCGGGCTTACCCCCGCCTGCGTGCTCTCGTGCCCCACCGGGGCCATGGTCTTTGGCGAGCGTGACGCCATGCTCGCGGAAGCCAAACGGCGCGTGGACATCCTGAAGAAGACGTGGCCCAAGGCCCAGGCGCTGAACGCCGACGACGTGCGCGTCATCTTCATCGTGACGGACGACCCGCTGAAGTACCACAAGTACGCGGCGGGCGTGTAATACCTACGGAAACGGTGGCAGGCGGGACGCGTTCCCGCCTGCCCGCCTGCGGCAGCCCGCGCGGTACCGCCGCCCCTTGCGCGGACCCCGCGC
>NZ_VSMK01000055.1 GCF_011682075.1 Nitratidesulfovibrio liaohensis | reverse complement strand
AGACCTTTCGCTCCGGGTTCCAGCGAAAGCCAGCTGCCCCAAGAAGTTGCTTTCTGGCAGACGTGTTGCCGGACGCCATAACGCAAAGACGGCCATCCTGCGTGGTGGCCGTCGTGTAGGTTACCCCATCCAGCTTAGGCAGCGATGCCAAGGCCGGGTGTAGTGCCTTGTCTGGCAGCATGGGACGTGACTCAGTGTGGGGAACTGGCTGTCCATGCGCAGTTGTGGTGCTCCCTTCCGCCTTTTGCCGGGGCTGACGTGCTGCGCGTGGTCTGGCAGACGTATCACGGGAAGCAGCCTCGCCGTCGTCATCCTCTTCCGTCACCATGCCAAGCATGGCCGAAAGCGCGTAGCGACGGGCATAGGTCATGGCGCTGCCATACCCCTGCGGGTCGGATCTGGGTAGGGGCATGACCAGCAGCGACGACTGCCATTGGCCGGACTCCGCGTGCGTGAGCTTGGTGACGAGACCGAGGTGCCCAGCCTCTGCCGGGACCGGATACTGGGTCACCCAAATCCCGTTGGTCAGCAGCGCGTCGCGGCAAGAATCCATGACGGAGTTGAGTGTGGCGTAACGCGATTTGGCGAACGGATTCTCACGGTCCTTGATGGCCGGTTGCAGGGTGTGCTGAACGGAAATGAGGGCCTTGGCGAGGTCGGTGACCTCTGGGGAGGTGTACTCGGCAGGGTACATAAGGACTCCTTAGAAAGAGAATAGCCCTGATACGCGGGGTATCAGGGCTGATGGCTGGAATAATTCCCTAGTTTCATTGCTGTAATATATATCTGAAAAAATGATGAATGATGCGCCCTCTTCATATTAGTCGATAAAGATTCCTAAAATACACGTCGAAGCACCCCTTGAGGCTGCGTATTGTCGCGGGCTTATATGCCAAGTTAACTTGCTGCCTTATCTTAAGAAAAAAACAAAGGCAGTCGGCTTTCTGGCGGATGATGCCAGAACAAGCATAATCTGCGGGGCCTGCTTCGTCTGGCCCCAAGGTCTCTTCATTTGTTCCGCTGCTGTGTCGTAGTATGCCGTTGAGGCTACCCGTGTCGCTTAACCACGTGGAGATACGATTGCATTTTTTCTTTCATCCTTTTAATCCTTTGCACAAACCGGTTGGACGAGTCTGCGTCTATATCTGTCTTCTCGGTGCAAAGGAGCCGCTTCATGCCCAACCCCTTTTTTGAACGCCCAATTCTCAATTCTCCCTATGAATACCCCTCCCGCCACTGGGAACTCGATGAGACCGGGCAGCCTACCCAACAGATTATCGAATCGCGGCGCAGGGTGTCGTTCATTACCCCCATTCCCAAGCCGAAGAAGCAGGGGGGGCAGAAGCAGTACTCATTGGGCATTGATGAAGGCAAAGGGCTGTCGACTGACGGGCAGCGCTACGATGCGACTTCGACCATCAATGAAATCCGGAATCAGGTTGATATATGGCGCAAACTTCCCAGCCCTAGTCAGTGGCAGGTCACTCCTACGACAGCCCGCTTGCTGCAACACTGGCGTTTTCATCAATTCAGCGGTATCCGCCCGTTCTTTTGTCAAGTGGAGGCTGCCGAAACAGCCATCTGGCTTACTGAGGTCGCACCGAACACTCCTTACGGAAAAAAGTTCGTAGAGCACCTCAAAAAAGCCAGCACCGCATCCAACCCCGATCTGCTGCGCCTTGCACTCAAGCTTGCCACCGGGGCAGGCAAGACAACGGTAATGGCCATGCTCATTGCTTGGCAGACGCTAAATGCCGTTCGTCATCCCGGCAGCAAAAAGTTTACGCGTGGTTTTCTTGTTGTTGCCCCAGGGCTGACCATCAAGGATCGCCTGCGAGTGCTGCAGCCGAATGATCCGGACAGCTACTACCAGAGTCGCGAGTTGGTGCCGCCTGACATGCTCTCTGATTTGAGCAAGGCAAAAATCGTCATCACAAACTACCACGCATTCAAGCTTCGCGAGCGACTTGAAGTATCGAAAGGTGGGCGGGCCCTCTTGCAAGGGCGTGGCCCTGAATTGGCCACACTGGAAACTGAGGGTCAGATGATTCAGCGTGTCATGCCTGACCTCATGGGACTAAAGAACATCCTCGTCATCAACGACGAGGCGCACCATTGCTACCGGGAGAAACCGGGCGAACCGGAAGAAGCGCTGGATGCCGATGACAAGCAGGAAGCCGAACAGAACAAGGAGGCCGCTCGTCTCTGGATTTCCGGTTTGGAAATGGTGAATCGCAAGCTTGGAGTGGCTCGCGTCTTCGACCTGTCTGCTACTCCCTTCTTTCTGAAAGGCTCCGGCTACGCAGAGGGTACCTTGTTTCCGTGGACCGTAAGCGATTTTTCGCTGATGGATGCCATCGAATGCGGCATCGTCAAACTGCCACGTGTTCCTATCTCAGATAACATTCCCGGCGCGGACATGCCCATGTTCCGCAATCTCTGGTCACACATCCGAAAGAAGATGCCCAAAAAAGGGCGCGGCAAGGCCAAGGGGCTAGATCCGTTGAGCATTCCACCGGAGCTGCAGACGGCACTGGAGGCTCTCTACGGGCATTACAAGAAGACCTTCGAACTTTGGCAGGACGCCGGCATTGATGTGCCGCCGTGCTTCATCGTCGTGTGCAACAACACGGCCGCGTCAAAGCTTGTCTTCGACTACATCTCCGGTTTTTTCCGCGAGAATGAGGACGGCACCACCGAATTGGAAAACGGGCGTTTGCCCCTCTTCCGCAACTTTGACGACCACGGCAACCCGCTGGCCCGGCCTCACACCCTGCTTATTGATAGCGAGCAGCTTGAAGCGGGCGAGGCCCTTGATGACAACTTCCGCAAAGTGGCCGCTGATGAAATCGAGCGATTCCGGCGCGAAATCATCGAGCGAACGGGCGACCCGCGACAGGCAGAGAATCTGTCAGACAACGACCTTTTGCGCGAGGTCATGAACACCGTGGGCAAGCCGGACAGGCTGGGCGGCTCTATCCGGTGCGTCGTCTCCGTGTCCATGTTGACGGAAGGCTGGGATGCGAACACCGTCACCCATGTGCTCGGCGTCCGCGCCTTCGGCACGCAGCTCTTGTGCGAACAGGTCATCGGCCGTGCCCTTCGGCGTCAGGCCTATGACCTGAACGACGAGGGGCTCTTCAATGTGGAATACGCCGACGTGCTCGGCATCCCCTTCGATTTTACGGCGCAGTCCGTGCCGGTGAAGCCGCTTAAGCCTCGTGTGACCATCCACGTGAAGGCCATGAGCCCGGAGCGCGACCACCTTGAAATCCGCTTCCCCAACGTCGCCGGGTACCGCGTGGAACTGCCGGAAGAGCGGCTCACCGCGAAATTCAACGCAGACTCCGTGCTCAAGTTGACGCCGGAACAGGTCGGTGCAACCAGCACGCGAACGCAAGGCATCATTGGCGAGGGAGTGGACCTTAATCTTGTCCACACTGGCGACTTGCGCCGCTCGACGCTTCTGTTCCACCTTACCCAGCGCCTGCTGTACACCAAATGGCGCGACCCGAACACGGAGCCAAAGCTTCACCTCTTCGGCCAACTTAAGCGTATCGCCAAGGAATGGCTCGACACCTGCCTTGTGTGCGAGGGTGGCACCTTCCCGGCACAACTCATGTATCAATCTTTGGCCGACATCGCCTGCGAACGAATCACCAACGCCATCACAAGTGCGCACAGTGAAACGTGTCCGGTCAAGGCCGTACTTGATCCCTACAACCCCACTGGCAGCACGCGGCATGTCGCCTTCAATACGACCAAGACGCTTCGGTGGCAGACGAGTCCGAACCTCTGCCATATCAATTGGGCTATCCTCGACAGCGATTGGGAGGCCGAGTTCTGCCGCGTAGTGGAAGAACACCCCCGTGTGCGCGCCTACGTAAAGAACCACAACCTCGGCTTTGAGGTGCCCTATCGCTTCGGCTCGGAGACGCGCCGCTACCTGCCGGACTTCATCGTGAAAGTGGATGACGGGCGCGAAGACCTGCTCAACCTGGTGGTTGAGGTGAAGGGCTACAGGGGTGAGGACGCCAAAGACAAGAAGGCGACCATGGATACGTACTGGGTGCCGGGCGTGAACAACCTTGGCACCTATGGCCGCTGGGCATTCACGGAACTGACGCAGGTGCTGCGCATGGAGCCTGACTTCGCGGACAAGGTCCGTTCCTCGGTCAACAGCATGATTACAGCAATCGCCGCCCCCGGCGCGGGAGAGAAATAACCATGGCTAAGCCCTCTACCCCCAAGACAGTTGAAGCCATCACACATGGTGACGCTAGTCGAAAGAACATTCCTACGGCCGAATACCAGTCCATCATGACCGAACGTGACAAGGCGCCGGTGCAGGTGCGCTACGAGCGCAACCGCGACCTCGACCCTCAACTCATGTGGCGAGGGAAAGACGAACAGGATTGGTCGGACCTCGTGGTGAATGCGCCGCCGCTGTATATTCAGGAAAAGGTGCACCCCAAGGTGCTCATTGACGACTTGATGCGTCGAACGAAGGAAGAGAAAAAGTCCAAACAGGCACAGTATGACCTTTTTTCCGACTTCAATGGTCTGCCGACCGAGGATGCCAAGACTGAATTCTACCAGCACGACGCCAACTGGACCAACCGCATGATTCTGGGCGATTCGCTTCAGGTCATGGCGAGCCTTGCAGAGCGCGAGGGGCTTCGCGGCAAGGTCCAGTGCATCTATTTTGATCCACCCTATGGCATCAAGTTCAATTCGAATTTTCAGTGGTCAACTACGACACGCGATGTAAAAGATGGGAGTTTTGAACAGATTACCAGAGAGCCGGAACAGGTAAAGGCGTTTAGAGATACATGGCGTGATGGTATACATTCATATCTTACGTATATCAAAGACAGACTTACTGTAGCGCGGGATTTGCTTGCAGATTCTGGGAGCATATTCGTACAAATAGGTGAAGAGAATGTACACCTTGTAAGGTCTATTATGTCTGAATGTTTTGGTCCTGAAAACTTTTTTGCTCAAATTTCATTTGTAAAAGCTGGTGCGCTAGGTGCAACTGGTTTACCTAGAAGATTAGATTACATACTTTGGTTTGTTAAAAACGAACAATCGTCAAAATTCAGAAAATTCCTTATTTCAAAGAGTCTTGATAACATAGGTCAGTATACGCAAATTGTTTGTCAGGACTATTCTATTCGCTCATTAAATGAAGAAGAAAAGAGAAATTGGAAAGTTATTGAGAAAGACAAATTGTGTCGTCTGGTTTCCTTTACAAAACCTGGGCCTGGAGCAAGATACGAGCTAAATTTTGAAGGTTTTGTGTATTCCCCTGGAAAAAGGTGGTGGGGATTCCCTGAAGACAGCACATACAGAATAATGCGGTCTGGCAGAATTCGCCGCCAAGGAAACTCGGTAGCAAGTTTGCGCTATTGGAACGACTACGCAGTAGAAGAGCTTTCAAACCTGTGGGTAGATACCGCCTCTGGAAGTGGGATGGACAAGGTCTATGTCGTTCAGACCAGCACGGAGGTCATAAAACGCTGTATGCTCATGGCCTCTGACCCCGGAGACCTCGTGCTCGACCCTACTTGCGGTTCCGGCACCACGGCCTATGTCGCCGAGCAGTGGGGCAGGCGCTGGATAACCATTGATACTTCACGCGTTGCGCTGGCTCTGGCCCGCGCGCGCGTCATGGGCGCACGATATTCCTACTACTTACTGGCCGACAGCAAGGACGGCCAGCTCAAGGAAGCGGAGATTGTCAACACCGCGCCTTCGAGCAAGCCGACCTATGGCGACATCCGCCATGGCTTCGTGTACGAGCGGGTGCCGCACATCACCCTGAAATCCATCGCCAACAACGCCGAGATTGATGTCATTTGGGATAAGTATCAGGAGCGCCTTGAGCCACTCCGGGCCGAGCTGAACAAGGCGCTCGGCAAGGGCTGGGAGGAATGGGAAATCCCACGCGAGGCCGACGAGAAGTGGGCACCGGGTGCAAAGGAAGCCCACAAGCGCTGGTGGCAACTGCGCATTGCCCGGCAGAAGGAAATTGATGCGTCCATCGCCGCCAAGGCCGACTTCGAGTACCTCTACGACAAGCCCTACGAGGACAAGAAGAAGGTCCGCGTGGCCGGTCCGTTCACCGTGGAGAGCCTGTCTCCGCACCGCGTGCTGGCCGTGGACGAGAATGACGACCTCATCGACCCGGCGAAGCAGGGGCAGGCGGCAGGTGGCGAGCAGGACTTCGTGCAGATGATTCTGGAGAACCTGAAGACCGCCGGGGTCCAGCAGTCGCGCAAGGACGATAAAATTACGTTCACCTCGCTTGTGCCGTGGCCGGGCGACAGGGTCTGTGCCGAAGGGCGCTACGCGGAGGGCGGCGGGCAGGGGCCGGAGAAACGTGCCGCCGTCTTCATCGGGCCGGAGTTCGGCACCGTTTCCCGCCCCGACCTGGTGGAAGCCGCGCGCGAGGCCGGAGAGGCGGGCTTTGACGTGCTCATTGCATGCGCCTTCAATTACGACGCGCATTCCACGGAATTCTCGAAGCTTGGACGCATCCCCGTACTCAAGGCGCGGATAAACGCAGACCTGCACATGTCCGACGAGCTCAAGAACACCGGCAAGGGCAACCTCTTCGTTATCTTCGGCGAGCCGGACATCGACATCATTCCGACCAAGGACGGGCAGATTCAGGTGAAGGTGAAGGGCGTTGATGTCTTCCACCCGAATTCGGGCGAAGTGCGAAGCGACGGCCCGGATGGAATCGCCTGCTGGTTCATCGACACGGACTATAATGAAGAGAGTTTCTTCGTCCGGCACGCCTACTTTCTTGGCGCAAACGATCCCTACAAGGCTCTGAAGACCACCCTCAAGGCGGAAATCAACGCGGATGCGTGGGAGACGCTCAATAGCGACACGTCTAGGCCTTTCGACAAGCCCAAAAACGGTCGCATTGCGGTGAAGGTCATCAACCACCTCGGCGACGAGGTCATGAAGGTGTTCCGAGTGTAGGGCAGGAGGCGACATGGCAGGCGAGGTTTCACTGACGACGGAGCAAATTGCCGAGATCGTTCGGGAAGGAGTCGCACAGGCGACTTCTTCTACGAGCGTCACGGATATTGTCAGTGCCGGAAGTGCATTCGCCTTGGTTGTGCTGACGGCGGTTTTGGCTCGGTACACCTGGGTTCTCGCTAAAGAAGCACGGAAGACACGAGAGAGCCAGACGCGGCCAAACGTCATCGTCACGGCAGTTCATGACGAGAATCGTCCGACGATCATTCAACTTGTAATCCGGAATATCGGCCATGGGCTGGCAACGAACGTAACCTTCGAAACATCTCGCCCTCTTTTTATCGCCTATGGACTCGGCGAAGAGACTGGCAAAGAGGCGAAACCTATTGACCGTGGGCCATTCACAACGGGAATTCCAGCACTGGGGCCTGGTGAGAGCCGAATTATTAGCTGGGGGCAGCCCGGTGGCTTGCTGAAGATGTTGGGCTCAAGCACTATTACCATTACGTGCAAATATGAATTCGAAGGGCAACTTATGCCGCCAAACGTCTGCCATGTGGATATTGAGTCGTTCATGGGCATCGTGGCCGATGACAGCATAGAGTTGAGAGCCGTCAAGGCCCTTGAAACAATTGCAAAGGCGAAGTCCAAGGGGGCCTGATGGAATTCCGCATAGCCGACACCTTCACCGACAGCCTTCGCCGCTTGACCGGCGACGAGCAGAAAGCGGTAAAGCCCACCGCCTTCGACCTTCAGCTCAACCCGGCCAACCCGGGCATGAGCTTCCACAAGCTGACCCATGCGCGCGACAAGAATTTCTGGTCGGTGCGGGTAAATGCGGATGTGCGGATAATCGTCCACAGAACGCAGGCCAGCCTACTTCTCTGCTACGTCGATCATCACGAGCAGGCTTACCGCTGGGCAGAGGTGCGCAAGCTTGAAACGCATCCTAAGACGGGCGCTGCGCAGTTGGTTGAATTGCAGCAAGTTGTTCAAAATGTTGACGGTTTTGGCTGGAAGGTGCCCTCTGCCGTCACCCCGGCTGCCCCCCTGCTTTTTGCCAAGGTCTCTGACGAAGATCTGCTCAGCTACGGTGTGCCTACGGACTGGCTAGGGGCTGTCCGTCAGGCAACCGAGGACACACTTCTGGACCTTGCCGATCATCTGCCTGCTGAGGCTGCAGAAGCCCTGCTTGCTCTGGCCACGGGCGTACAGCCGAAGATGGCGGTTGCAACGGAGATTGGCAGGTTCGCCCCCTTCGACCACCCGGACGCCCAGCGGCGTTTCCGTGTAGTTGCAAATGTCGAAGAGCTGGAACGGGCACTCGACTTCCCATGGGAGAAGTGGACTGTTTTTCTGCATCCGGCACAGCGTCAGACCGTGGAGCGGGACTTTTCTGGCCCTGCCCGGGTATCCGGCTCGGCGGGCACTGGCAAGACCATCGTTGCTCTGCATCGGGCTGTGAACCTCGCCCGAAAGGACCCGGACGCCCGGGTACTTCTCACGACCTTTTCGGAGTTGCTTGCGAACGCCCTGCGAAACAAGCTCAAAGTGCTTGCGGGAAATGAGCCTCGCCTCGGTGAGCGCATTGACGTCCATGCCATGGATGGCCTTGGCGAACGACTCAACCGGCTGTGGCTCGGGAGACTTCGCGTGGCAGACCGGGAGACCGTCGCAACGTTGCTCAAGCGCGCGGCTTCGGTTCACGCAGACATCCGCCAGAGCGAGCAGTTTGTGTTGTCGGAATGGGAAGAAGTAGTTGACGCTTGGCAACTGACGACTTGGGAAGAATACCGCGATGTGGCCCGGCTTGGCAGGAAAACACGTCTGCCTGAAAAGATGCGAAAAGCGCTTTGGGACGTGTTCAGCGCTGTCTTGGCTGGCCTCACCGAGCAAAACCAAGTGACGCAGGCGGGGCTGTTTGCGCGCCTGGCCAGTCATCTGACCAGCCTTAAGGTGTCGCCATTTGACTATGTAGTGGTTGATGAGGCGCAGGATGTCAGTGTGCCGCAGCTGCGGTTTCTCGCGGCGCTGGGCGCAAACAGACAGAATGGATTGTTTTTTGCCGGCGATCTTGGTCAGCGGATCTTCCAGTTGCCGTTTTCGTGGAAGTCTCTCGGCGTTGAGGTGCGTGGGCGGTGTCAAACCCTTCGGGTGAATTATCGGACATCGCACCAGATACGTGAGCACGCGGACCGGCTTCTTGGGCCGACCGTTGCCGATGTGGACGGAAATATAGACGACAGAAGAGGCACTACATCTGTTTTCAACGGCCCAGAACCGATAATTCTGATTGCAGACACCCAAGACCAAGAGACTTCAAAGGTCGCTGAATGGATATCTGAACGCGTTAAAGAAGGCGTAACAGCCTCAGAGATTGGGATATTCGTCCGGTCAGTGGCTCAGATTGAGCGTGCGACGGCTGCCGCTCAGAGGGCGGGGATTCCGTTCCGTGTGCTTGACGAGCAACTCGACGTGCCCCCCGGCGAAGCGTCCGTTTGTACTATGCACCTTGCAAAAGGGCTGGAATTTAGAGCTGTGGTGGTAATGGCATGCGATGATGAGGTCATTCCGTTGCAAGAACGCATAGAGGCCGTGACGGACACCTCCGACCTTGAGGAAGTCTACGAGACTGAACGGCATTTGTTGTACGTGGCCTGCACACGCGCTCGCGACTTTTTACTTGTGAGCTGCACCGCACCCGGCTCTGAATTTATTGATGACTTTGCCACTCAGCCTTGACCTTTTAAGTCCACCGAGAAGCCGAGGATTTCTATGCGCCCATAAAGCAACCTGTGGGCTTGAGCAGTAATGCTTCGTTAAAACAACCGCTTATGTTTGAGCCTTTTTGCTGATGATAGATTACTCATGCAAGGAGCCTGATTGGGAATGAAGCCAGATTATTCGCGCACGTCCTCATAAAAAAACTCAAGGCAACAATGCAGATTCTGGAATGAACTTGGCTTAGCTTCTACCTTAATCCGTGACGAACGGTTTCGAAACCCGCTAACTCGGGAGGAGGAGCATATGAGTAAGCTTGGTTACTTCTTGGGGGGTGCTGTCGCCGCTGTTACCCTTATTGCCGTGGCAACCGCTCTCGACTCGACGTGTACGTCAACTTGCAGTGGAGGGGATGACAACTCCGAAGATCTAGCTCCGGTTAGCAACGATGAGGCCATTGAGGCTAGCAGGTCCGAACAGCGTATTCCTGAAGGGGCGGCAGCGTTTTAAGGGGCAGCCTCTTGTCAGGTTGTATCGTTTGATGGCGCAGCATGCGTGACTCAATGGCAATGCTGCGCCATCTTTTTGAGCAAGAACACTCGGAAACATGAAAGTATCACAGTTGATTCTGACGCTTTTGGCGCGTAGATTGTGCTTGCTGTGTTGTAAAGATGATGCAACTGTACATATTTGAAAAATTGATGCAAAAACTCAACTTTAAAAATGCGTATAGACAAAGCGTGTTATGGTGTCATACAGGAATTGCGTAGTAAATCGGCACCACAGTGTTTTTTGTTTCTGGACGTTAGACACGGCCTAAGCCAGCCATGAAGATTGGAGAGGGTGATGCCCCCAAAAAAGGATGACGCGACACCGGGAGTCAAGCTTCTCCGGATGTTTCAAATACTCATGTGTGATGGGCGGCGGCAGTTTCAAAAAGACCTTGCAGATCGCCGCGCTTGCAGGCGCCACGCTGGCGCTTGGTTCCACTTACTGGCTGCTGCGCGAGCGCGACGACCGCGCCGCCGAGACATCTGAGCATGACCCGTCATCATCCCAGTGACCCGCGCGCGGCGTTGTTGCAACACCGCTGGCTCAACCGCCTGCAGACCGGGCTGTTGGTCCTGACCCTGGTCGGGATCGCAGCCGCCGCAGGAAGCCTGCTGTTCGGGGAAAGCGGCCTGTGGCTCGCGCTGTTTGCCGTTGCAGGCACGCTGCTGCTGGAACCGGCAGCCGCATCTGCCTTGACCTTGCGCCTATACCGCGCCCGGGCGCTGCACCCGCACGAAGCCCCGGAAATTTGGGCCCTGTTGCACGAGCTGTCCGTCCGTGCCGGTTTGCCCGCAACGCCGGTGCCGCACTACGTGCCCAGTGCCGTCGTCAACGCCTTCGCCACCGGATCGAAGCAGGAGGCATCGATCGCCCTCACCGATGGCCTGCTGCGCCGCCTGAGCCCACGCGAGCTGGCGGGTGTGCTCGCGCACGAGATCGCGCACATCGCCAATGAGGATCTGCGCGTCATGGGGCTGGCGGATTCCGTCAGTCGCCTCACGCGCCTACTGGCCCTTATGGGACAGATCGCGATCCTGCTGAGCCTGCCCGCGCTGCTGGTTGGCGCGGCGGAGGTCTATTGGCCTGGTTTATTGTTATTGGCCGCATCGCCCCAGCTGGCCCTGCTCGCACAGCTCGGCTTGTCTCGCGTGCGTGAGTTCGACGCTGACCGCCTCGCGGTGGAACTGACCGGCGACCCGCAAGGGCTGGCGTCCGCGCTGGCGAAGATCGAGCGGGTCAGTCGCTCCTGGCGTGCCTGGCTGTGGCCGGGATGGGGCAATCCCGAGCCCTCCTGGTTGCGCACGCATCCGGCCACGCAAGAGCGCATCTCACGCCTGCTGACGTTGGCGCCCAGGCCAGCATCAGCGTTGCCGTTTCACGAGATCCATTCCTTGCCGGAATCCGCTGTGACGCTGCGCCCCCCGCGCTGGCGCCCGAGTGGACTGTGGCGCTGATTGCCCTCAACAGGAGACTTCTCATGGCCTACCCCGACCCGTACGCGCGCCCGCCACAGGACCACTTTATCCGTCGCTGGCTCTTCATCACCGCCTGCATTGCCGCGCTCATGCTGCTGTGGCAGTTTCTGCCCGCCATCGAGGCCTGGTCCAGTCCGCGCGAGGCGGCAGAACGCACCGTGACGGCGCGTGGCGATCTGGCGGCGGACGAGAAGGCCACCATCGAACTGTTCGAAAAATCGCGCGCCTCGGTGGTGTATATCACCACCGCACAGCTGGTACGAGACGTCTGGACGCGCAATGTCTTCTCCGTGCCGCGCGGCACCGGCTCGGGCTTCATCTGGGACGACGCCGGCCACGTTGTCACCAACTTCCACGTCATCCAGGGTGCGTCCGAAGCCACCGTCAAACTCGCCGACGGCCGCGACTACCAAGCCGCGCTGGTGGGGGCAAGCCCCGCGCACGACATCGCTGTGCTCAAGATCGGCGTCAGTTTCAAGCGCCCGCCTGCCGTGCCGATCGGCACCAGCGCCGACCTCAAGGTGGGTCAAAAGGTCTTTGCCATCGGCAACCCCTTCGGCCTGGACTGGACGCTCACCACCGGTATCGTCTCCGCGCTCGACCGCTCGTTACCCGGAGAAGCGGGCGGCCCGGCCATCGATCACCTGATCCAGACCGACGCCGCCATCAACCCTGGCAACTCCGGTGGGCCGCTGCTCGATTCGGCAGGAAGGCTCATCGGCATCAACACGGCGATCTATAGCCCCTCCGGCGCCTCGGCCGGGATTGGTTTCGCCGTGCCGGTGGACACCGTCATGCGCGTAGTCCCGCAACTCATCAAGACCGGTAAGTACATCCGTCCGGCGCTGGGCATTCAGGTGGACGAACAGCTCAATCAGCGCCTGCTGGCGCTGACTGGAAGCAAGGGCGTGTTCGTGCTGCGTGTTACCCCTGGTTCGGCAGCGCACAAGGCCGGCCTCGCGGGTGTCGAAGTCACGCCGCAAGGCATCGTGCCCGGCGACCGCATCATCGGTGTTGATGGCAAGGCGACGGACGATGTGGCTAAGCTGCTCGCGCGGCTAGACGACAGGAAGGTCGGCGATGTGGTGGTCTTGTCAGTGGAACGGGCCGGCAAAACGCGCGAAGTGCGTGTGGAGCTGCAACCGGGGATTTGATTGAATCGACCCGGTCTATCAGGCGGCGCGGAGCAGGCAAGTGGCCTCAGCCTCCCGCCGCGTGACAAGCCCCGGCAGCACCCTGCCGCCGCCATAGACCCAGCGCCGCAGCTCAGTCGCGGCAGCGGCCCAGTCCCGCTGGTTCACCCGCCGCCGCAGCGTCGAGGTCTGCAAGCGACCGCCGCCGAGATTGAATGTGAAGTCCACGATGGCCGCCAGCCGCCCTTCGGGTTCGGAGGCCAACACCGGGCAGTAGCGCAGTGTGGCGGCCAGCGCCGTGCTCAGGTCGCGGGCGAGATAGGCTTCCGCTTCGTCCTCGGTGATCGGCGGGTGCTGGGCATCGCAGAGGTGGCCGAAGCCAATCGTCCAGAAGCCTGCCGGGCAGATGTACGGATACGCGCGGCCCGGATCGGTTTTCGGAACGCGGCGGAAGACCTCGAAGCGCTTGGCCAGATCGATGGCCGATTGCGGCACCTCGATCACGGCCGCACCCGGTCGAACACGCGACCCAAAAACCAGAAGTTCAGCACCCCGGCCCACAGCGCCTGGTCGGCCTCTTCGACGCGCTTGAAATGCCTTGTGCAGTTCTTGCCGGTTCCGACCAGATACTCCTGGGCAAAGAGCCTCCAAGTGGGGCTT
This sequence comes from Nitratidesulfovibrio liaohensis, assembly GCF_011682075.1. Lineage (GTDB taxonomy): Bacteria > Desulfobacterota > Desulfovibrionia > Desulfovibrionales > Desulfovibrionaceae > Cupidesulfovibrio > Cupidesulfovibrio liaohensis. Next base: position 15,034 of record NZ_VSMK01000055.1, on the reverse strand, counting down.
TCGGCACCGTCAAGGTCATCCGCTGCGATCTTCTGTGTGTGCTTGAGATCGGGCAGGTCATGATCCCGTTGCCGTGCGTGCCCGCGCTGATAGTGGTGCGCTTGCCGCAAGAGCAGTGCAGCAGCTTGCGTTCAATCGGCAATTCCTGGACTGCATGACAGTCCTTGCAGAATACCCACTGCAGTCCCTTCTCTTTGGAGTAGGCCAGTTGAAAATGGGGATGGAGCTCTACATCGCTCTGGCAATTCGAGCACTGCTTCACCTGGACCCAGAAATGATGAAGAACATCCCGTTCGACGCCGTCCACCATAGTCCGATGCAACGGCATAATGAGTTGGGCGATCTCATTGCAGATCTGCTCGATTTCCGGATAGTGATCCTCCATTCGGGAGACGGCCAATTCAAATCGGGTAATAAAGGTCGCGACCGGGTCGATATCAAAACCAATCACCCGGGCGTTGCAGCGCATGGACTCCACCAAACTTGTCCCGCCGCCGATGAAGGGATCGAGAACGACAGCGCCATGCACGGAGGTCTTTCCGAGATAGGTATCCCAAAAGGCGTCGGCCTTGTCAGGGGGAAGGGTCAGCGCGGTGATGATCGAACGGAACTGAGAGCCCACCCAGCGTGCAAACCAGCGGTGGACCCGGTACAAAGTAAGCGGTCAATCAGGCCCTTCTTGTGTGGCCCTCATGCTTCCTGTTAAGGTCTGGGAAGTATGATAAGGCTTTGAGGATCGATATACTGAGGTAGGAGTGCCATGCGTTGAGCGTCAGTGGTTGCGGCCGGCAAGTGCTCGAAGAGGTAGCGCAGGTAGCGGTATGGCTCAAGCCCGTTGGCCTTGGCCGTTTCCATGAGGGAATAGATGGCGGCCGAGGCGTTGGCTCCGCGCGAATGGCCTGAGAACAGCCAGTTTTTGCGTCCCACGGCAAAGGGGCGGATGGCGTTTTCGGCTAGGTTGTTGTCTGGACGCAGTCGACCGTCTTCTAGGTAGACGACCAACCGCTCCCACTGTTTGATGGCATAGCCGATGGCCTTGCCAAGCGGACTCTTTGGCGGCGTGCTGGCGATGCAGGTGACCTTTCCCCTTGCTGCTCCAATTCAGACAATTCACGCTTCTCAGCTAATTCCACCCCGCGACCCAAAGTTTGCATCGCCCGGAGGTAATTGTCGAAACGCTGCTTCCAACGGATGTCTTTTCCCATGGCTCACTCGTGTCGATGATGTAGGAATAGCTTTTACCAAGGACCTCTGCCCTATGGCGCGTTCGATTTCCACCTTCCTTATGAAGGGCCAACTGTCAGGTAATACTAGCTCAGCACACTCCATATATACTCGCTCCCCATTCCCTCACATTCAAGGGGGCATAGCCCTTGGTCCTCGTTTTAGCCAGATAGCTGGCCCACTCCACGCATCTCTCGCGATCTCGCTGATAGCTGGCATCATGACGATCCAAATGGATAAAGTCAGGATGTGAGCTGCCATCTCTACTTCTGTTGCATCTCTGTAATAACCCAGGGTAGTTAATCCTCAATGCTCTCTGCCAAAGGGCATCAGCCTTTTCCATGTGGTTCCAGCTATGGCAAGTGACGTTGCCATTTAGGAGGAGTATCACGTGATAATGCTGATGTTTCTCTCTGGATTGTTCCCGTACCCAGACGTATTGAAAGGCGATGCCTTCACGTGACAAATAGCGTGTAAAGCTATTAAGGAATTTGCTCAGATGGCTATTGTCATGAGGAGCTATGAAATCAATAGGGTAGTGCAGATCGAATCGTATAAAGAGCACTCTGCTAAACCGTGAAGTCATGTATTCAATGCGATTCACAATCGCATCAATGATGTCTGTACGAATTGGTTTGTCTTCGTATGCCTGTACTGTATAGTTCCTGTATATATTTCGAACAGTAGTAATCATTTCTGTTGTCCTTGTTTATTAAATCAAGATGTCGTGTCGTAGTTTACATTAAGAAGGCTTGTCTTGATGATATTGGGCTTTTCTGCTCTTGTGTTAAGCTTGTATTGCATATAGCTTTATGTTTTATATTGTATTATATTTAGTTTATGTACTATGTTTTGTATTTATATTTAGTTTATGTACTATGTTTAGATTGTATTTATATTGTATTTATATTAGATATATCTATTTTAGCATGATGTTGAGTAGCTTGATGTTGTGCTGTTAGTAGATTGCTTTGTCCATTCTGTGTGGTGTTTATAATTTCAATTTTTGTCAGACTTATTTTATAATATAGTAAGCTTGTAGTGTTGATGATGTTTCTGCTTGCAATGCATGAGAATGCTGATGCTGGAGTGCCTTGATGAAAAGGGTCCTTCAGGCTTTTCCGTGGGTAGCTGATCGGCTAAAGTCCTCCACGGAGGACTCCCATGAAGGACACGGTTCTTTATTCGCGGATTCTCGGCCTGGCCGCCCCTTGGTTTGTTGATGCTGTCAAGCTGAACACGGTTGAAGGGCGGGTGGACATCCACGTCGAACATGGCTCTGGAGTACGCTGGGCATGCCCTGTTTGTGGACGGGAGCTATCCTGCCGAGATCATGCCGAACCGCGAGTTTGGCGTCATCTAGACACGTGTCAGTTCAAGACGTTTCTGCATGCTCGGATTCCCCGAGTAGACTGTCCCGAGCATGGCGTCCTTCAGGTCAACGTGCCCTGGGCCGAGTCCAAGGGGTGTTTCACCTTGTTGATGGAGCGGTTGATCATCGACGTTTTGACCGAGTGCGCCACGCTGACCGGAGCACGTCGCATCATGCGCATTACCTGGGACGAAGCCTGGGGCGTCATGGAGAGGGCGGTGCGCAGGGGCCGTGAACGCAAGCAATCGACCCCCTCGCGATATCTTGGCGTTGACGAAAAGGCATTCCGCAAGGGGCACGACTACGTGACCGTGGTTTGCGATCTGGTCGACAGCACGGTGGAGTACGTGGCCGACGAGCGTAAGACCGAGAGCCTTGAGGGATACTACCTTCAGTTCACCAAGGATCAGCTGGCGCGGATCAAGGCTGTGGCCATGGACATGTGGGAGCCCTATTTCAAGGCCACGCTGAAGCATGTGCCCGGCGCGGTCGGAAAGATCGTTCACGACCGGTTCCACATCATGAAGCATGTGAGCGAGGCGGTGGACCGGGTACGCAAGCAGGAGCACCGCGAACTCATGGGACAGGAGGACCACCGGCTCAGGGGGACGAAATACCTCTGGCTTTACCGGGAGGAGAACCTGCCGGACAAGCATCGACCAACCCTAGAGGTTCTGAAGGCATCGAACCTCAAGGTGGCCAAGGCTTGGGCCATGAAGGAGAGCCTGAATGACGTCTGGAAATACCTGAGCATGGGCTGGGCAAGGCGCTTCGTGAAGCGATGGCTGATCTGGGTGAACAAGTCGGGCCTAGCCCCGATGCGCAAGGTTGGAGGTCTGATTCAGAGACACCTGGAGAACATTCTGACCTTCTGTCGCCACAGGATCACAAACGGCGTGGCTGAAGGGCTAAACAGCAAGATCATGGCCATCAAGCGCAAGGCCTGCGGCTACAGGAACCGGGATCATTTCAAGACCGCCATCTACTTCTTCTGCGGCGGTTTGGATCTCTACCCGGTCAGTTCGTGACACACAAACTACCCACGGAAAACCCGGAAGAGCCATGAAAAGATTATTCGTGTTCATGTTTTTTGTATGCTTGAGCTCTTTTTTTGTTGTTGATATCGCAAGATGCATCAGCATGGGAGGGGAAGGTTGTTGGTGTCGCAGATGGTGATACCGTTACTGTGTTGTCGAAAAATAATGATCAGATCCGTATCAGGCTCTACGGAATTGACGCGCCAGAAAGCGCTCAGGCATTTGGTGCGAAAGCAAAACAGTCTCTTGCCAATATGGTGTTCGGTAAGGTCGTTCGGGTCGAAGAGAAGGACCGCGATCGATATGGGCGTGTCGTGGCAAGGCTCTACGTGGGATCATTAGACGTCAATGCTGAGCAGATTCGGCAGGGGATGGCGTGGGTGTACCGCCATTACTGCCGGGATGGTTTCTGCTCAGGTTGGATAGGCCTAGAGGCTGCCGCTAAGAACGGGGGTGTAGGTCTTTGGAATGACAAAGATCCTGTTCCGCCTTGGGATTGGCGTAGGGACAAGCGGAGTCCGTCCGCAGTGTCTGCTACTGGAGGAAGTCCGGCAGTAGCTGTCCCGTCAGACAAACTCGTTTATCATGGCAACCAGAGAAGTAGGGTTTTTCACCATCCTCGCTGTAAAGACTACCAGTGCCCTAATTGCATTATAGAGTTGCCGTCGAGAGAAGAAGCTGTGCGACAGGGCTTCAGGCCTTGTGGTGTATGTCAGCCGTAACTTGAGTTGAGGTGGGCAGAGTTTTGAATTTTCATGGGATTTCACCAGCTACCCACTGTCTGGGCGTTTTCGTTGTAGACTTCGAACCACTCTGACTGTTTTTAGGACGGGTCGTGCGCTGTGGGAGAAGCTGCGCCAACGTAATCACGCTTGATTTTTCTTCGCGAAGGCCGCAGGCGACGTATGCTTTTCTGGGCATCGTAGCGGGGGGGGCGACTTTGTAAGCGTATCCAAGATCTTTCCAGTATCAGGTCTTGGGCTTAGGGGGGAGTGTTTCCGGGCGTCGTTGAGGTTCTGGGGAATTTCGGAATACTCTTCAGGCTGCTTTGCCCTGTCCTGACCCCATCCCTCCAATCTTCGACTGTACTGTGAAAAGTAGAGCAAACCCTACTTGGCTTGGGTCTCGCAACCGGCTAAAGTTAGTAGTAAGACGTCAGGCCCACTCATCCCTTTTTGTCATTGCGTCTTGTAAATGGCGTAGCATGACCGATGGCAGAATGTGATTAAGCCATCTATGTCCGCTATGGCGTGATTTTTTAAAAAAAAAACTGGCGTAATAGAGGTCGTTGTGTGTGTCGCAAAGAGCATTGTACAGTCATGGCATGATATATGAATACTCTTTTTCTTGTCACATTTGAAAGGCCCTGCGTTTTCTTCGAGGCAGGGGTTCCTGTTAAGATATACGAAGTCCCGCCACTGCCATCTGTGTTCTCCGCGGGGGCTGTCGTTCTGAACGCTGCTGCACCCGTTGATGACATTCGGAAGTACCTGACGACCATTCGTAGAACAGCTGAATCGCGTTTGCTTCCGATTTTTTTGACGTCACCCTTGCCCTCGGACGTCGCTGTGCTTGCAGATGGAGTTGTGACTACATCCTCCGATGTTGCAACTTACATGGAACGTGTATGGCAACGAAGCAATGGACTCCCTGAGGACAAAAACGCGGATGAGGAGCGAGCTCTTCTTGCTTTTCTCTATTCGCGCCAATCTGAGCTAGTTCCCGTCAAGTCAGTCGGGTCGAAGTTCTATTACCGTTATCCCCTTGCGGAAGCCTTTTGTGCATCTAGCAAGGAAGCAGATGAGATGCTTACTCAGTTGCAGCATCGCGGCCTTCTCGCCCGTTCCAGGCTCATTGACAGGATTCGTCTATGTCCAGAATGTGGGGTGGCTCAAATAAACTATGTTGATGCGTGTCCATCGTGTAATAGCATCGACATAGTTAAGCTGCCTTTTTTACATTGCTTTACATGTGGTCATGTTGCACCTCAGGATATGTTTATCGGATCATCTGGGATGCGATGTCCTAATTGCAGGGCAAATTTGAGACACATCGGTGCGGACTACGATAGGCCTCTCGAAAGTTTTCACTGTAATTCGTGCAAATTTTCATTCATAGAGCCAGACATTATAGTTCGCTGTATGGCATGCGATCGAGTCGCAGCCACTGATGAACTTGAAGTTCGCACAATTCATACCCTTGTGCTCAGCGATAAAGGACGTACAGCTGTGCGCACTGGGAATGTTGAAGACATTTTCGCATTGCTTGATGAACTCCACTACGTTTCTCCTCTGTTTTTTGAACAACAGCTTGGCTGGATGCTCCAAATGGCTCGGCGCTACCCTGAAGATACATTTAGTGTGATCGGTATCAGGTTGCGCAATGTGCCGGAGCTCGTCATGCGACTGGGAAGAAAAGCGACACAAGAGCTTTTGGAGACCTTTGCAGGACGCCTGCGTCAACTTGTCCGTACGACAGATCTGGCCACCAGAACGGCGGAGGATACGCTGTGGCTGCTTCTTCCCCGCACAGGTTCAGAAGGTTGTGCCATCCTTCATAGCCGCGTACTCACACTCGAAGAGCATACACGCCATGCCGACGGCACTCGCCTGGATTTCGTCACATATAGCTATACAGAGGATGGGAAGCGCCCAGCAGACGAACAGGCCAAGCTTGTCATGGCACAGTATCTTTCAGCATTAGGAGACAACGGTTAATCCATCAATGGATGTCCAGACCCTTTGCGCATTTGTACGTATGCTGATGCATGACCCTTTCTCGTATGATTTATGGTCAGCCATCAGCTTTTTCATCCCGTTCGTGCTTTTCCTTGAACTGCCTGTGTACCTACTCGTGTTTGTGGGCCTTCTGGCCTATTGGGTGGAAGAGGGCGAACAGATACCTGCTCCCTATCTTCCTAGAATCACGTGTATTGTCACCTGTTATGCTGAGGGTGACAGCGTGCGCCAGACCATTCGCTGCCTTGCCGAGCAAGTATATGACGGTGAAATAGAAATTATTGCCGTTGTGGATGGTGCCACCATCAACCATTCTACGCTGAGAGCCGCGCGGTCTATGATCAAGGAAGTGCAGGGTCTGCCTCGCAGGCATTTGTTTGTATTGCCCAAATGGCAGCGTGGTGGACGTGTCTCTGGACTCAATGCAGGGCTGGCGCTGGCTCGCGGTGAGATTATTATGGCTATGGATGCAGATACCTCGTTCGATAACGACATAGCCGCAAAGTCTGTTCGGCATTTTGTGGATCCGTTTGTCGTCGGAGTTGCTGGCGCATTACGGGTACGTAACGCCTCGGCGTCCCCGGTAGCCCGTTTGCAGGCACTTGAGTACCTTCTATCCATTCATGCCGGAAAAACAGGCTTAAGCACGTTCAATGTTGTTAATAACATTTCAGGGGCCTTTGGCATTTTCAGGGCAGGGATGCTGCGCCATATCGGTGGCTGGGACTCGGGAACGGCAGAGGATCTCGACGCCACGCTTCGTCTTAAGGCTTACATGGGCAGGCATCCTAAAATGCGCATTATCTTCGCTCCAGATGTAGTGGGGCACACCGATGTTCCAGAAACCCTCAAGGGCTTCTTTGCGCAACGCATGCGTTGGGATGGGGATCTCGCGTATCTGTATCTTCGCAAGCACAACCTGTCTTTCAGTCATCGGGTTTTCGGCTGGAGGAACTGGATCATGCAGGCATGGACCGGTGTCATGTTCCAAGTGTTTACCCCCCTTCTCATCGTCGGCTACATGACGCTTCTGGCATTCACCATGTCGCCGCAACAATTGCTCACCATCTTTGGTGCCGTATATTTGTTTTACCTTGCAGTAACCTGTTCGTTATACGCCACCTTTGTTTGCTTAATATCTGAACGGCGAGTAGCCGATCTTCAGTTGGCGCCTTGGATAGTCCTGTTTCCCTTATTTACATTTACTAGCCGCTGTATAAGTGCCTGCGCCATACTCTGGGAACTTATAGGAAAAGGGCACCTCGACTCCTCAATGGCCCCGTGGTGGGTTCTCAAGAAAACTAGGTATTAAACATGAATCGGTTTTCCATCTTTATGTTATTATTTATTTTGGTGTTGTTTTCCACCGCGTCCATTTCACGGGCCACAGCCTTAAGAGACGTAGAGGATTTAGTGGGGGCATCGCCTGATGTTTTACCAGCACTTGCAGAGATGGAAGATGCTGTTGCAGCCCGTGATGCCGCAGTGGCTGCGGGCGGATTGCGCGCCTTCGCAGGCGCAGGGTATGCAGTGAATAATGAACCCGCAGATGTGGGAAGTACCGACCGTATCTATTATGACCGTCACTATGGGCGACTTGGTCTTAGTCTGCCTCTTCTGGGATCTTGGGCAAGGCAGCGTAGTGCTGTCATTCAGGCGGAATCTCGCGTTTTAACCTCCAAACAGTTGCTTGAGGCTCAAAAATTTTCGGGGCTTGCCGCGCTTCGCAAGGCGTATATCGTCCGCTGGGCAGAACGACGAAGGCGCGAATGCATCACTGCGTATCTTGTACAATCAGAACTCGCCGAATCCATCTTGCGGGAGCGTATGCAGCAATCTCTCGTATTACCTGCTGATTATCAGAATTTTGTAGCTTCATTCGCACAGGCAAGACAACTGCATGCCGAATCTCTCGCAATTGAGGAGCGGGCCCGTGGGGTTATGCGGCTAGTCACAGGACGCGACATGACGTCTGACGAAATTCTTCTCCCGGATTTGCCGAGACTCGTAGAAGATTCTTTACGGATTGAGGCTTTTATTCGTGATGCGCACCCCGAGGTTCTCGCCCTGCAAAATGCCGCGGCTAGATTAGGTGACCTGCCAAATGTGATGGCACTCTCTGAACTTGGTGCCAGCTTCGATTTGGCCTATGCGCCTGTCCGAGATATCCCGGGAACCACAGGGGACAGCTTCACCTTCGGCTTCAACGTTGAAATGCCGATTGGTGGAATTGAAGCCGGGAGGGCCGCATCGGCGAGGGCCCGGGCTGTAGAGCGCAAGGCGTGGCACGTGGCAACGCTTCGCCGTGAACAGCTTCTCAACGACTTGCGAGTGGCTATGGCCTCGCTGCAGACGGCAGTGTACACCCTTCAATATGCCGAACGAAGCCTCGTAGCTGCCACGGAAGCCACGCGAGCCTCAAGACTGCGCCTTGCAGCGCTTCCCGGTGACATGTTTGAACAGCATGTCCGCACTCGACATGGTTTGCTTGTGGCTGCGCTTGATGCCATCAATGCCGCTGCGCAAGTCATGCTGGCGCGTGCAGAGATCTTGCGTATTGCGACGGACGGGGGCGCTGCCTTTGTCGAACAACGAGAGAGTATCGCTCATTTGCCCGGTATGGGGCTTTTGCTCCGGCAGACGGCTCCAGAGGCCTTGGCTCTTACCCTGCCACAGCGTTTGGCAAAAGAGTCTATTGCACAGAACGAGTCGACTGATTCCGTAAGCCAAGCTTCGACTTTTGCCGCACCCACTGGCGATAGGCGGGGGCTTTCGTCTGATCAGGTAGCACAAAGACTCGGTGTCTACATGTGGGATGCAGCTCCATTGTTGGATCCCAAAAACCGCGCGGCTGCTTTTGCACAACTGAAGGCTGCGGGAATCACAGATGTTCTTTTTTCCTTGAATTCAAGTCAGTTGCACACCGTAAGGGGTGCCAACGGGGCCCCCTTGCGTACGATTGTGCGTATGGCTCATCGACATGGAATTCGTTTGTCTTTGCTTTTGGGCGATCCTGTATGGATATTACCCGAGGCCCGTGATGACCTCGTCGCCATTGTGACAGCACTCTCCTCGGTGCCATTCGATGGGCTTCATCTGGATCTTGAGCCGGATCAGCTTCCTCAATCTGAGGGGCAGCAATCCACGCTTGCCTCCCATCTTGCCGATACAGTGCAGGTTCTAACCCGAGTCGCGGCTTGGCCAGTCTCGTTGTCCATACATCCAAGATATCTTGCCGCAGATGGCCCGTCACCATGGTTCGGCAAACGGCTGGAGGAAGCCAGAGTGCATGAGGTGGTAGTTATGGTCTATACGACAAACCGCGAAAGAGTGGTCGACACCATACGTTCACTCGCGGTCATTCACCCTCAGCTTCGACTTGGTTTGGCACAGAGCATTGAAAGGAATCTACCCCCCGATATTAGTCTTCATTCTAGAGGCCAAAGTTTTATCCAGAAGTGGATTGTCGAAATGGCGACCGCTCTCGATGAGCAAATTCATGGTGTCTTCCTCCAGTCATGGGAAGATTACAGGACGGTTATTCGATGAAGATACGCTTTGACTCTCGCTCGCAAAACGACCCCACTCGGATAGGCGGTATGAAGGTTCCCTATGCTCCGGCGAAACGCGCTTTTGCCCGCTGGCGCTGGTTCTTTGTTCTTGCCCTTGCAGCGAGTCCGCTCCTTTTTTTTCTTGCAAAAAGTATCTTTGACGCCATCGTAGTAGATGCTCCTGCCGAGGTTTCGTTGACGCAACTGTCAATCAATGCTCCCGCGCCTGGTATCGTCTCAACCATATCGCTCAAGCCTGGTGACACGGTTGAAGCAGGTGCGTCGCTCGTCAAGTTGACAGACCCACAGTTGCAAGATCGCCGGATCGCGGTAGTCAACGAACTGGCATCGATAAGAAGTATTAAAGCGTTGCAAGAAGATGGAGCCCTGCATCTTGCACAAAGAGTTGAGCAACGAATGGCAAGGCAGGTGGGCACACTGCGCCGTCTTATGGCTCAAGGTGCTGCAACTTTGGCTGAGGTCAACGAGGCTGAAGCGAGACATGATGCGGCCTTGCGCGACTTGGAAGTCGCTCGCAGAGCGAGTGGGGGCGCAGGACTTCCTGCTGACGTAAGGGCCCGGGAAGCCTTTCTGGAAAATGAGATGCAGAATATTCAAATGGCAGAGCAACGCCTTACGGTTTCAGCTCCAGCCTCTGGAACTGTGCTTGAAGTTTTTGTTGCTCAAGGCGAGAGTAAGGCGCAAGGGGCTCCTCTCCTGAATCTTGCAGTCGAAGGGCCAGGATATATCACAGCATACATTGCACCAGCCGACATGCTGCGAGTACGCGTCGGGGCAAAGGCGTATGGGCAATTTGCGGAAGGCGTGTCAGTTCCTCTGACAGTTTTCAGTGTCGCAGGCATAACGCAACGTATACCAGGGGCTTTGCATTCTTCATTTTCTGCACCGATGCTTGTAGTGCCAGTATTGCTCAAGCCAGACATGGAGCTGCCAAAATCTGTGTTGCGTCAAGGGATGCCTTGCACTGTTTACTTTGGTGTTCGTACTCCATTATGGTGATGTTGTACTGTAAAGAAGAGAGTGGATATTGTCAGTAGGCTATCTGTTGAGTCTGCCTTGAAGTGTTAATGCTGCAGCCCTGACCGTGTCGGGGCTAAGATGTGAATAACGCTTAGTCATCTCGAGCGTTGTATGCCCCATGAGTTCGGCGACGGTATACAGCGGTGTCCCGTCTTGAACGAGCCAGCTGGCAAAAGTGTGGCGAAGAGTGTGAAACACCACACGTTGTCTGGAGTCGGTGATCCCGTCGTTGAGGCCAAGGTGGTCGACGACGCGCTCGAAGGTGTCAGAAACCCAGTTGCGCTTTGCTCCGTTTTGAGCCGGGAAAACGTATTCGGTACCGTTTAACTGTTTGGATCTCTCTATGAGCATCGATCGGACTTCATCAGTCATGTAGGCATGGCGGCTATGCTTGTTTTTAGGGTCACGGATGTAGATAGTTCCCGAGGTGAAGTTGAGGTCCGTCCAGGTGAGCGAGTGGATTTCCCCTGCTCTGAGGCCGCAGAAGAGCGATAGTAGGGCGCTGTCGTGAGTGTCCTTTGATCTTTTTTCTAGCTCAACGAGTAGGGTGCTCGCTTCGGCTTCAGTCAAGAAACGCATCCGTCTGTTGTCTTTGCGAGGTTTTTTGATGCGGGTGCAGGGGCACTCTCCGTTGACGATTTCATGGTTGCGGGCCATGCCCCAGATCTGGGAGATAATGGCCAGCAAGTGGCGGATGGTAGCTGCACTGCGCCCTGCTGTCATGGCATTGCTGGCCACCTGCTCAATTAGGGGTGGGGTAAGGTCGCTGAGGGCGGAATCTCCAAGGACTGGCCTGATCCATTTTGCATAGTAGCCAGATTCCGTTTTCATCGTCTGCGGCGTCTTGTGCAGGGTTGATGAAGGCAGATAGTGCTTTTCCCAGAATTCGTTCATGGTCGTAGCTGCATTGGCAGCACGTCGTTCTTCGATCGCTGCCTGTTCGCGGGTCTCTCGCATCATCTCGCGCATTTCGGCAAGAGACTGGGGGCGTCGTCCAAGCCTGATGTTTTCAGTGATTCTGGCCCGCAGCTGAGAGGCCTTCTGGCTTGTCATGCCCTCGGATGCCCATCCGGCACCTTCTTCTTTTGATTTGCCATCGGTTTTGTACCGTATGAAGAAGTAGCGGTCTGGTTTTGACCCATGTTTGCGGGTTTGGCTTTCCCGGTAGCGAACGCCACGGTAGCTGGTGGAAGTCATCGTAGTCATGGGGGCCTCTGTGTGGCATGTTTCAGTGAGAGAATTTGCAGCCCCACTATAGCCCCACCTTTTACGGGGTGACAATGCGAAAGTTCGGGAAGGTTTGGGGAGGTTTAATTTGAGGATTTATTATTTAAAATTGCAATCTTACTGTATAAAAGTGGAGATCTGTGATGGGTCGGGAAAGTTAGGGAAAAGTATGGACTAATAAACTCGTCGTTTTGAATCACTTGTGCAGAGTGGAGCGGTGAGCAGGGATGCCTTTGAAGCACGCCAGGAAGAACTGCACGTCGCTCGGAGCGGGCTTGAATCGGCCATGGCCAACGTTGAATCGGCCCAACACGAGTACGATCGTCTCAAGTCTGAAGCTGAAGGAATATCCCGGCAACGTGAGACTTTCAGGCTGGTATCGCCTGTTGCCGGATTGGTCACGAAACGTCTGGCTGAACCAGGGACGACGGTCGTTGCCGGGGAGCCGGTGGTGGAGGTCGTGGACCCGCAAAGCATCTGGATCAATGCCCGGTTCGATCAACTTCGTGCTTCGGGGTTGGAGGCGGGTTTGCCGACCAGTCTGATACTGCGTTCCCGTCCTTCCGAGTCGCTACAGGGAAAGGTGGGGCGCGTTGAGCCGGTTGCGGATGCCGTTACCGAGGAACTGCTCGCAAAGATCGTCTTTGAGTCCGTGCCCGATCCTCTGCCGGCCATCGGCGAATTGGCCGAAGCTACGGTCGAGTTGCCCGGCTTGCCTTCTGTACCTTCCATCCCAGCGAGCTGTGTGTTTCGCAATGCCAGCAATCCGGGGGTGTGGGTGGTCGAGGGTTCGAAGGTGGATTTTGTCATTGTCGAACTTGGGGCGAGTGACCTTGATGGGTTTGTGCAGGTACGCAAGGGGCTGCGACCAGGCCAGAAGGTCGTGTCACACAGCAGATCCACGCTTTCGGCTGGAAGCAGCATCGAAGTTGTGGATCGCATCCCGGGAGCACCGCAATGATCAGCCTGGCAGGACGGGACATTCTTCATTCCTGGGGAAAGTTCGTCTTTACCGGGGTGGGGCTCGGCTTGCTGATCGGGGTGACACTCTCCATGGCGGGCATTTATCGCGGCATGGTCGAGGACGCCAAGATTCTTCTGGATAACAGCGGGGCGGATATCTGGGTTGTTCAGCAGGATACCCTTGGGCCATATGCTGAGTCCTCGACGATTCCTGATGACGTCTATCGTTCGATTCTTGGCATGGAAGGCGTGGAGAGAGCCGCGAACGTGACCTACCTGACAATGCAGGTCCGTCATGACGGCGGCGACGTACGGGCCATGGTTGTCGGGGTGGTGCCGGGAGGTCCCGGAGAACCGGGGCAGCCCATTTCCCTGGTGGCCGGCCGGCACATGACCCGAAGTCACTACGAGGCGGTCGCCGATCTCAAGACCGGCTTCCGGCTGGGACAGCGCATCGTGATTCGCAGAAATGTCTATACGGTGGTCGGCTTGACCAGACGAACTGTTTCTTCGGGCGGCGATCCAATGGTCTTCATTCCGCTCAAGGACGCCCAAGAGGCCCAGTTTCTCAAAGACAATGATGCGATTGTACGCTCCCGCCGGCGAACATCGCAGAACCCGGCGTTCAGCCGGCCGATTCCCGGCCTTCTTGATGCGGTCATCAAGTCGCAGTCCTCGAACTCCAACGTCAATGCCGTCCTGGTCCGGCTTGCGCCTGGCCATGCGCCGGAAGAGGTGGCGAAGTCCATTCAGCGGTGGAACAGATACCAAGCCTACACGCGGGCGCAGATGGAGGAAATTCTTGTCGACAAACTCGTGGCTACCTCAGCCCGTCAAATCGGCATGTTTCTCGTCATATTGTCCGTGGTCAGCGCCGCCATTGTCGCGTTCATCATATATACGCTGACTATGGGCAAGATTCGTGAGATCGCCGTGCTGAAGCTCATCGGGACACGCAACAGAACCATTGCCTCGATGATCCTGCAACAGGCGCTCGGGCTTGGTTTTATCGGCTTCGTGGTCGGCAAGATCGCCGCCACGCTGTGGGCCCCCATTTTCCCGAAATATGTGCTACTCCTCCCGGAAGATGCCGTCCGAGGCCTTTTTGCGGTCATGATCATTTGCGCGTTGGCCAGTGTCATGGCGATTCGAGCGGCCCTCAAGGTCGACCCGGCTGAAGCAATCGGAGGGTGATATGTCCGGAATACGCATTGAAGACGTGCGAAAACGCTACGGAACAGGCGATACGGCCGTGGATGCCTTGAAGGGAGTGGACATGGTCGTCGCACCCGGTGAGGTGGTTGGACTTATTGGCCCGTCCGGATCTGGCAAGACCACCCTGCTCAAGTGTCTTGGCGCGATAATCGAACCGAGTGCCGGAAGGATGACGCTCGGAGATGACGTGATCTATGATCAAGGATGGCTGATTTCCGACTTGAGAGCACTCAGACGAGACAAAATCGGGTTCATCTTTCAGGCCCCCTATCTTATCCCGTTTTTGGATGTTACCGATAACGTGGCCTTGTTACCCATGCTGTCGGGCGCCTCCAATGCACAGGCCCGGACAAAAGCCCTGGAGCTGCTCGAAGCTCTTGATGTCGGACATAGAGGCCAGGCAATGCCTTCACAGCTTTCGGGAGGCGAGCAACAGCGTGTGGCCATTGCACGAGCGCTTGTCAATCGGCCGCCGGTCATTCTGGCTGATGAGCCGACAGCCCCATTGGACAGCGAGAGAGCCATGACCGTGATTCGAAGTAAGCGTCACATCACCTCCTTCTACCGCCCTCGTTTGAAATCCTGCATGCTCATCCTCCAATCAAGGAGGTGCGGGTATGCCGTCGAATCGCAGGCGAAGGTCGAAAAAGGAGTCTTATTGGCGGG
>NZ_VSMK01000043.1 GCF_011682075.1 Nitratidesulfovibrio liaohensis | reverse complement strand
CCTCTGCGGCCACGGCGGCCTCGATGCGGGCGCGCAGGCGGTCGCGTTCGCCCTCGCGCAGCATGGCCAGCAGCCCTTGCAGCACGCGGTCCAGTTCCGGGTCGCGGGCGATAGGGGTGGAAGCCTTGCGGTTGGCGGCGCCAACCCCGGCGGTGGTTGCGGTTTCCATGTCGTGTTCTCCCATGGCGCTACCCCCTGCGGTAGTCCGCCGTGTCGATGTGCATGCGTTTCAGGATCTTCTGCAGGGTGAACCGTTCCACCCCGCTCAGGCGCGCGGCCTCGGAAATGTTGCCGTGGGTGTGCTCCAGCAGCCGGTGCACGTAGCTGCGGGTAAATTCGTCCACGGCCACCTGCTTGGCGTCCTTGTAGGGCGAAAAGCCCGCCCCGCATTCGGGTTCCGTATCGGCGCCGTGTTCCATGCGGTGGATGAAGGCCCCCTCGATGCGTTCGCCGGGGCAGAACACGGCCACGCGCCGCACCAGGTTCAGCAGTTCGCGCACGTTGCCCGGCCACGGGCGGCACGAAAGGTAGGACAGCGCCTCGTTGGAGAATTCCTTTTCCGGCACGCCCAGTTCGTTGCACACCCGGAACAGGAAGTGCGAGGCGATGTGGGGAATGTCCTCGATGCGCTCGCGCAGCGGGGGCACGTTGATGGTCAGCACGTTGAGCCTGAAGTACAGGTCCTCGCGAAAGCTGCCGTCGGCGATCTTGGCTTCAAGGTTGCGGTTGGTGGAGGCCACGATGCGCACGTTGACCCGCTGGGCCTCGTTGGTGCCCACGGGGCGCACCTCGCCCTCCTGGATCACCCGCAAGAGCTTGCTCTGCACAGAGGCCGGAATGTCCCCGATTTCGTCCAGCAGGATGGTGCCCTTGTCCGCCGCCATGAACAGGCCCTTGCGGTTCCTGTCCGCGCCGGTGAAGGCCCCCTTCACGTGGCCGAACAGCTCGCTTTCCAGCAGCGCGTCCGGAATGGCCGGGCAGTTGACCAGGATGAACGGTCCGTCGGCCCGCTGGCTGAGCGACTGCACGGCCCGGGCCACCAGTTCCTTGCCGGTGCCCGATTCGCCCCGGATGAGCACCGTGTAGTCCGACGCGGCCACCGCCGCGATGGACTTGCGCAGCCGCTGCATGGCCGGGCTCTTGCCGATGAGCATGGGGCCAAGGTCGCCGTCGGCGGCCTTCTGGCGCAGACGGCCGTTTTCGCGCAGCAGCACGCCGCGCTCCATGGCCTTGCCCACCACCCGGAACAGGTGCTCCTGGTCGATGGGCTTGGTCAAAAAGTCGTAGGCGCCCTGCTTCAGCGCGGCCACCGCCGTTTCCACCGAGCCGAAGGCGGTGAGCATGATAACCGTCAGCGCGGGGTCCTGGGCCAGGGCCTCCTGCATCAGGGTCTGGCCGGACAGGCCGGGCATGCGCAGGTCGGTGACCAGCACGGCATAGTCGCCGTGGACAATGGCGGAAAGGGCTTCCTCGCCGCTGCACCGCACGTCGAAGGTCCAGTCCGGAAACTGGGTGGACAGCAGGCGCGCCAGGCCCACGGCGAACACGCGCTCGTCGTCCACCACCAGCACACTGCCGCAGCACGGGGTTGATGCGAGGCTCATGCGGAGTCTCCTTCAAGAGTGGACCGATTGGCGCACGTGGCGTCGTCTCCACCGTCCGGATCCTGAGATTCGGGTACCGTGGGCACATCGAGCGCCACGGGCAGGGTGATGACAAAGGTGGCCCCGCCCTCGCCCGTCACTTCCACCATGCCACCCAGGTCGCGCAGCAGTTCGTGCACCACGGTCAGGCCAAGTCCGGTGCCCTTGCCGATTTCCTTGGTGGTGAAGAACGGGTCGAAAATCTGGGTCATGTTCTCCGGCGGGATGCCGGGGCCGTTGTCGGACACGGTCAGGCGCACGTAGCCCCCTGCCCCACCTGTCCTGCCGATTCCGCATGCCGCGCTCCCGGTGCCGCCATCCGGCCCCGTTTCCACGGCCACCAGCGGTTCGGTGCGCACCCGGATGCGCCCCTTGCCCGGGGGCATGGCGTCGATGGCGTTGACCAGCAGGTTGGTCAGGATCTGCTCCAGCGAGGTGGTGTCCGCCGCCACGCGGGGCAACCCGCGCGCAAGGTCCAGTTCGATGTCCGCGCCCGCGCTTTCCAGCTGCACGCGGAATATCTGGGCCATGTCGCGCAGCACGGCGTTCAGGTCCGACGGACCGGTCAGCGTCCGGTTGGCGCGGGCCAGCCCCAGCAGGTCCTGCAACACCAGGCGGGCCTTCTGGGTGTGCTGCACGATGACCTCCAGGTCTTCCTGCGCCTGCGGATCCTTCTGGGTCTTCTGCAACAGCTGGGCGTAGCAGTTGATGACCCCGAGGGGGTTGTTGATCTCGTGGGCAAGGCCCGCGGCCAGCTGGCCCAGCGCGGCCAGCTTTTCGCTCTGCTGCATCTGGGCACGCACGCGCCGCTCCAGCGTGGTGTCGCGCAGGTAGACCACGGCGCGGCCCATGTCGCCGCCGTCGCGCAGGGGGTACACGCTCACGGCCATGACGCGCGGCCCCGGCAGTTCCAGTTCCAGGTTCGACGGGTCGCACCCGGCAATGGCCGCCGCAAGGTCGCCGTCGGCCAGGGCCTTTTCCGAAATGGACCCCAGCCACGTGCCGATGCGCGCGCCCGGGCGCACCCCATCGGCCAGCGCCCGGGCCGAGGTGTTGGCCAGCACCACCGTGCCGCCTTCCTCCACCAGCAGCACCGGGTCGGAAATGCCTTCGAAGATGAGCTCCAGCAGGCGGTTCTGGCGCAGCAGCGCGTCGATGGCGTCCAGGTTCTCGATGGCGATGCCCAGCTGTTGCCCAAGGGCCAGCAGCACTTCCGGCGTCAGGTCCGGCGTGCCGCCGTTCTCCCAGTACAGGGCCATCAGTCCCCGGCTGAAGTCCGACGTGCTTACCGGCACCAGCACCCGGCCCGGTTCCACCCGCACCTGGCGGGCGTTGACCACGCTCAGCCAGTCTTCGGGCATGCGGGTGGCGTCGTCGGGGCCGGGAGGCGTGGGCCAGGCGTACTGCTCGCGCCCCATGGGCGCGCACAGGTAGGTGGCCCGGCTGGCGCCGAAGCGGGCAGCGATGCGCGGCAGCGCGCCCTTCAGCAGTTCCGCATGGCTCTGGCTGCTGTTCAGGTCGCCCAGCAGGTCCACGAACAGCTCCACGTCGGTGCGGTGTTCCGAAGCCTCCAGACTGAGGTCCTCGGTACGCTCGCGCACCTTGTCCTCGAGGTTGGCGGCGTAGTCCTCCAGCTTCACTCGGGCCTCGCGCAGGTGCGTGGCGAACGCGCCAAAGGCCTCCATGAGCGAGTTGATCTCGTCGCCCTCGTCCAGCCGGTTCAGGATGCTCCTGTCGCCGGGGCTCTGGAAGTTCTGGCGGAAGATGCCCGTCAGGCGGCGCAGGTTGGCCACCACCAGCCGGTTGAAGAAGATGATGATCAGCAGGAACACCCCGGCGGCGGCGGCGTAGAACGAACTGCCGAACAGGGTGATGGCCTCGCGCACCTGCTGCACGCTTCTGTCCACGGGCATGCCCACGAAGTCCATGCCCGCGAGATCGCCGTTCTTGTGGCCGAAGCCGCGCACGGCGCCGTAGCGGTCCAGGAGCACGCGGGGCGCGTCCGACGGATCGCCGTGGCAGTACATGCAGTCAGCCTCGAAATACACGGGCCGGGCCAGGATGTAGTGCTCCACCCCGTCGATGACCCGGTAGCCGCGCAGGGTCCTGAGGGCGCCGTTGTTGCGGAAGCCGGTGATGAGCTCGCGCTCCAGTTCGTTGGCTTGCGAATCGGGGTTGCGCGGCGACATGGACACCCGGCGGTACAGGTACTGGTCGCGCTGGCCGTTCAGCTCCACGAACACCTTGCGGGTGACGAAGGAGGTGCTCATGGCCTCCAGCAGAAAGTCCTCGTCCGGGATATGCCCGCGCACCGAGGGGCGCAGGGTGTCGCGCACATACTGCTGCAGGGACGAAACGTGCGAGAACACCAGCTCCGCCTTGGCCTCGGCCTCGATGTGCAGCATCTCGCGCAGGTGCAGGTTGAGCGAAAAGAGGAACACCCCCCCCAGCAGCAGGAAGATGCACGCAAGGCCCAGAAGGAACTTGTGCTGGATCTTGCCGTGGAGGGGGTGCGACATGCGGTGTTCCGATGCCCCCGCCGCGTCCCGGTCGCCAATCCGACTGCCGGGCAGGCGGACGCGGAACGCGGCGGGAGGGGGGGATGGCGGTTAGGCGGCGCCGTGAGCGGCGGGGAAGAAGACGGCGCTCACCCAGTAGAGCACCACCAGGGACACGACCCCGATGGCCAGGCTCCAGGCGATGAGCTTCTTTTCCACGGGCAGAAGCGGCTCGTACTCCATCTTCTGGATTTCTTCGGCAATCTTGTTTTCTTCAAGCTGCATGGTCAAGCTCCTTGTGCGTATGCCGCGCCGGGCGCGGCGCAACGGTTCGGAATCGTTCGTTCAGGTTGCCTTGAGGGCTGTCGCCTTTACGAGACGACAGGCGGCATGACGCCATGGAAGAACAGCCACGAGATGAACAGGCCGATCCAGATGATGAACCCGAACAGGCACACCACGTACACGGCGGCCAGGCGGCCGATGCCTTCGGCCCACAGCTTCTTGAAGTTGGACACGAGGCCGATGGTGAAGAAGGTCATCAGGAAGAACAGGCCGCGGAAGGTGTTGGTGCCCGCGATGGTGGCCTTGCCGAACTTCAGCAGTTCCGGCCCGCTGGCGCACAGGGCCAGCATGACCAAAAAGGTGATCACGTAGCCCAGCACGAAGCGCGGGAAACGGTCGAGCACTTCGCTGAACTTCATGCGTTCGCCTTCCTTGCGGTCGATGAACGCGCTCCACACCATGGCCAGGATGAACGACCAGATGCCGATGAACACGTCGATGAAGATCTTGATGGTGGTGGCGGCCATGGTGATCCAGCCTTCCTGGTACTGCACGCCGGTGTCGGCAAGCAGCTTGGCGCGGATCAGGGCGTCGGTGATGGCGCCGGAGGCGATGGCGCCGCCGTCGCTCTTGACGGCCAGGCCCATCCAGGCACCGGCCACCATGGGTTCGGACGAAAGGCCCCACTGCGCCACGAAGGGCAGGATGAGCATTTCGATGCAGGTGAACACGACCACCAGCGACGACACCATGATGGGCACCACGGGGCGGGCGCGGGTGGCGCCGCCGGTGGCGATGGCCGCCGACACGCCGCAGATGGAAATGCCCGAGGCCAGCGGGGCCGACCATTCACGGCTGAACTTGAAGTGCTTTCTGGCCACGTAGTACACGAGCGCCCAGTAGATCAGGTAGGCTTCGACGATGGCGCACAGCCCTCGGAAAATGACCGAAGAGGCAAGGCCAAGGGCGTCCACGGCCTTCACGCCCAGTTCCGCGCCCAGGATGACGATGGCGATCTTGATGTACATTTCCGGGCGCAGGGCTTCCTTCAGTTCGGCGGCAAGGCCGGGGGTGAAGTTGCCGATGACGATGCCCAGCACCAGCGCGATGATGAAGCCCGCCTCGCCGGTCAGGCCCATGGCCCACGGAATGCCCAGCTTGGCCACCTGGTTGGGGGTGGCGGCGATGACGGCGTAGTGCCCGGCGGCATAGCAGCCCGCGCTGACGAAAAAGACCACGGTGAACGACTTGATGAACTTGGGCACGTCACCGCCCAGGAACCTGACCCCCACGGACAGGAACACCGTGACGAAAAGGTAGGTCAGCAGCAGGCAGACGTAGCCCGGCATGCCTTTGAAGGTGCCTGTGGCGGAACTGAAAATCTGGTCCGGGCTAACCCAGACGTTGGTCTTCACGCTCCAGCCCAGGGCGTCCACCCCGGCGAAGTTGAGCGTGCCCAGCAGGAAGAGGAACAGCCCCATGATCAGGGCCAGCTTGTCCTCGGTCAGCCAGCGCTTTTGTGCCATGTGAATCTCCTTGCGCAGTGAGGGTACGGTGTCCATCCGGCGGCCACATGTGGCAGGGCCGCCGGCGTGCTTCCGAAGCGGGGGAGCCCCCCCCCGCCACGGGCCGCGCGCCATGCGCGGCCTGAGTACTCACCACATGAGCAAGATCGGGACCATGGCGGTCCGATTGCCAACATGCCGTATTTACAGGATGTGCCCTGTGCACGTGTGGGGCCAGCCGCCAACTCGAAAAGGCACCTCGCCTTGCGGAAAAGGCACGACAACGGAAAGGCCGGACATCGCCATGGTGACGATGCCCGGCCCCCAATCCGGTCCTGATCAATTCCCGGCTCCTGCCCAGCCCCTGCCCAAGGCTTGGCACAGGTCCCATTCCGCCGGGTCGGTCACGTTCCGGCCTTGAAGCCCTTCTGCTTGCCGCCCTTCAACAGGGCCTGCGGGTCGAACAGGCCGAACAGTTCTATGAGCTTGGCCACCAGGCCGGTCCACCCGGTCTGGTGGCTGGCGCCAATGCCCGCACCATTGTCACCGTGGAAGTACTCATAGAACAGCAGGCAATCACGCCAGTGGGGATCGGTGTGGAACTTCTCCGTCCCGCCGAACACCGGGCGCGCTCCGTCCGGCCCGCGCAGGAAGGTGCGCGTCAGCCGCGCCGCCAGCTCGCGCGCCACCTCGTACAGGTTCATCAGCACGCCCGATCCGGTGGGACATTCGATGCGGAAGCTGTCGCCATAGTACATGTAGTATGACAGCAGCGCCCGCACGATCAGCACGTTCACCGGCATCCACACCGGCCCCCGCCAGTTGGAATTGCCTCCGAACATGCCGCTGTCCGATTCCGCGGGCAGATAGCCCACCCGGTATTCCTGCCCCCCCGCGCGGAACAGGTACGGGTGGTCCAGATGATGGCGCGACAGGGCGCGAATGCCGTAGGGGCCAAGAAATTCGTTCTCGTCCAGCACGCGGGCCAGTATGCGCCGCAACCTCTCCTCGCTCACCAGGGCGATGATGCCCCGGTTGGCGCATCCCAGGTGGCCTGGGCCGGTGGCGTGGATGTAGCCCAGAAGTTCCGGCATGCGGGCCAGGCGAGTGTGCAGGGCCGCGGTGGCCCTGGGCATGCGGGCGCGCTGTTCCTCTTCCACCACGGTTACGGCGCACAGCGGCAGCAGCCCCACCAGCGAGCGCACCTTGAGCCGCTGCGAGGTGCCGTCCGGCAGGCGCAGCAGGTCGTAGTAGAAGCCGTCCTCCTCGTCCCACAGGCCGTTGCCGTCCGGCCGGTTGATGGCCATGGCGATCCACAGGAAATGTTCCACGAACTTGGCGCAGAAATCTTCGTACACCGGATCGTGCACGGTAAGTTCCGCGCCGATCTCCATCATGTTCTGGCAGAAGAAGGCCATCCACGCCGTGCCGTCGGCCTGTTCCAGATGGCCACCCGTGGGCAGCGGCGCGCTGCGGTCGAACACGCCGATGTTGTCCAGCCCCAGAAAGCCCCCCTCGAAAATGTTGTTGCCGTCGCGGTCCTTGCGGTTGACCCACCAGGTAAAGTTCAGGGCCAGCCGGGTGAAGGCGCGCTTCAGGAATTCCACGTCCTGCCGCCCGTGCAGGACCTTTTCCGTAAGGTACAGGAACAGGGTGGCCCAGGCGTGCACCGGGGGATTCACGTCGCTGAAGTTCCATTCGTAGGCGGGCAACTGGCCACTGGGGTGCATGTAGATTTCGCGCAGCATCAGGTCCAGCTGGCCCTTGGCGAATTCCGGGTCGGCCGTGGACAGGGCCACCGCGTGGAAGGCCAGGTCCCACGCCGCGTACCACGGGTATTCCCATTTGTCGGGCATGGAGATGATGTGGTCGTTGACCATGTGGAACCATTCGCGGTTGCGCTGCTGGCGCTGCTGCCCCAGCAGGGGGTGCGCCTGGTGCTCTTCCAGCCACTTGTACGCGTCGAAGTAGTAGTACTGCTTGGACCACAACATGCCCGCCAGGGCCTGGCGCAGCACCAGGGCCTCGTCTTCTCCCGCCGAGGGCGGGGTGATGGCCCGGTAGAATTCGTCCGCCTCGTGCTGGCGCGCGGCGAACACCGCATCGTGCCCGGCGCCGAAGGGGTCCGCCGGAAGAGGCACCCCGTCGGCCGTAAGCCGCAGGCGAATGGTGGCGCTGCCCCCGGCCGGGACGTGCAGCCGGTACCACGCCGCAGCCTTGGTGCCCTCCGGGGCCGGGTTCACCGCATTCCGGATGCCTGCCACCACGCAATCGTTGATGCCGTCCTTGACGTAGGGCTGGGCATTGGGCGTGCCGTACAGGCGCTTGGTATTGGTGTCGTTGCCGGTAAACAGCAGTTCCGGGGTTCCCTCGCAACGCAGGGTGCAGTGGGGCAGGCTTTCCAGGAACAGCGCGTCGGTGTGCCGGGCGGCGATCACCGCATGACCGCCCTCGGTGCCGCCGCGCAACTCCGGGACGTCACCACCATCGGGCCACGACCAGGTATTGCGGAACCACAGGGTGGGCAGCACATGCAGGGGAGCGGCATCCGGCCCCCTGTTATGGGCGGTGATGCGCGCCAGCACGTCGTTGGGGCGTAACCGTCCAGACAACCCCACCTTTTCAGGCGAGCGGTCATCAAGTAGACATCAGTGAACTGGCTTAGACCGGGTTGTTCTTTGACATGCCTTGCGGCAGCAGGGCCTTGAGGTCGTCCTGGCTG
>NZ_VSMK01000042.1 GCF_011682075.1 Nitratidesulfovibrio liaohensis | reverse complement strand
CAAGCCGCAGCCGGGGTCGCGGCGGGCTGTGCGGACGCGGAGGGCGATGCGGACGCGGAGGGCGATGCGGATGCGCCGGATGCGCCGGATGCGCCGGATACGCCAGATACGGAGGACGCCTCGGTGACCCGCACCTTGACGCCGGGCCGCACCTTCTGCAGACCCTCCACAATGACGCGCTCGCCCTCGGCCAACCCCTCACTCACCAACCAGTCGCCGCCCATCACCCGGCTGACCCCGATGGGGCGCGGCTCCACAGTGTTGTCGGACTTGACCAGCATCACCATGGGATTGCCCTTGGTGTCGCGGATGACGGCGGGCTGGGGCACCAGAATGCCGTTCGCGTCCACACCCTCTTCCAGCACCGCGCGCACATACAAACCCGGCAGCAGATCCTGCTTGGGATTGGGGAACAGGGCGCGCAGGGTCACCACGCTGGTATTCGGGTCCACGGTGATGTCCGAGAACTGCAACATGCCCTCCAGCGAATAGGCGCTGCCGTCCTCGAACAAGAGCTTCACCTTCGCGCCGTCGGCCCCGGCCCTGCGCAGTCTGCCCTCGGCCAAGGCACGCTTGAGCCGCAGCAGTTCGCCGGTGGACTGGGTAACGTCCACGTACACCGGGTCGGTCTGCTGCACCCTGGCCAGCGCGTCGGCCTGGTTGGCGTTGACCAGCGCGCCCGGCGTGACGACCGACTTGCCGATGCGCCCGGAAATGGGCGCGGTGATCCGGGTGTAGCCCAGGTTGATGCGCGCGGTTTCCAGTGCGGCCCGGGCCGCCGCCACCTCTGCGACGCTCTGCTTGTGCGCGGCCTGGGCGTCGTCATTGTCCTGTCGGCTCACGCCGTTGGTCTTCACGAGGTCCGCGTATCGCTCGGCCTTCAGCCGGGCGGGCTCCACGGCGGCCTCGGCCTTGGCCAAGGCGGCCTTGGCGCTGTCGTACGCGGCCTGGTGGATGGCGGGGTCGATCTGGTAGAGCACCTCGCCCGCCTTCACGTCCGCCCCTTCGCGGAACAGGCGCTTCTGGATGATGCCCCCGACTTGCGGACGGACTTCGGAAACCAGCAGGGCCGAGGTGCGCCCCGGCAGGACGGTGGAAAGCGTCACCGGCCGGGGCCGGATGGTCACCACAGCGACCTCCGCTTCCGGGGCAGGCCCGGCGGCGGGCCGGTCTTGGCCGCAGCCGGAAAGCGCCGTCACAAGCACGGCAAGCAGAAACGCGAGTGTGATGTTGGTGGTGTTGCGCATTGGATTTGCTGAACCTTTCATGGGATGCTGACTGTTGCTCCGTCTTTCAGGAGAAGGCGTGTCCGGATCGGCTGGCGCTCAGGCGCTCGATGCCGCCCAAGGTGAACTCGACGATGAAATCCGCCATGGCTTCGACGTTGCTGGGTTTCAGCGCCATGTCGGGTGATATGAGGCTGATGACTTCCCCAGCGTGCCCGTACAGCACGCACTGCCCCACGATGCTGGTGGCGCAGCGCGACACCGTCTCGTGATCGCTTCCGGGCAGAAGCTGCCGTACGATGTCCAGCAGCATGGCATACGAGGGGGCGCAGTAGTTCTCGATGACCGAATGGAAGCACCGGGACGAGGCCTGCACGAACTCCTGCGACAGCAGCCTGCCCAGACGCGCCGACACGGCGTCGCCGTCGTAGACGCACTCGACCAGCATGCTGCGCACGTAGGCCCGAAGGCGACCGCGCGGCGAGGTCAGGCCGTTCACCCCCGCGTCGCGCGGGTTGCGGCGCAGCTTCTGCTCCAGATGGTCGCGCAACACGGCCACGTAGAGGTTCTCCTTGCTGCCGAAGTGATAGTTCACCGCCGCTATGTTGGCCCGCGCCAGCGCGCTGATCTTGCGCACGGTGGCCCGGTGAAGACCGTCGGACGCAAAGACCACCCTGGCCGCGTGCAACAGGCGTGTTCGCGTTGTTTCATCCTGCGAATCGTGCATGCTTCCTCCAGCTGTACGGGCCAGCCGCGCTGGTTGGTGGCGTCCGGAAACGCCACCCCCAAAATCACCACATCCGCCACGGGGCATGATCGAAACCGGCCCCGGCCTTGTCCGGAACCGGCATGCCATGTGCCGCCCGTCCGCTTGCGGAGGGGACTGCGGAACGCCTTGCGCCATGGACGCCTGGAACCACGGAAGCAAAAGCATCCTTCCTTGCGGGGCGATACCAAGAGGCATGGTTCCCCACGAGAATTGGGGCTTGCGTTCCTGCGCCCGTGCCCTATACTTTATTGACCGTACAGTACGGTTTGAAAACTCGACTGTCAACTCCCCACCATGTGGGGTATGCTGCAAAAAAACATTGCCGAGTCAGGAGACGCACATGACGATGGGGCGCCCACCACGGGACCGAAGAACCGAAATCCTCGAAATCGCCGGGCCGCTGTTTCTCGAACACGGCTACCAGGGCACTTCAATGTCGCGCATCGCCGCTGCCCTCGGGGGGTCAAAGGGCACGTTGTACAGCTACTTCAGCAGCAAGGAGACCCTGTTCGAAGCGTACCTGCAGGACAAGGTGCAGGCAGAGGCATGGGTCTTCGAGCTTCCGAACCACGCGGATGACCCGGGGAGCGTGCTGACCCTGCTGGGCAAGCGGTTCCTGGCGCTGCTTGCGGATGAGACCTCCATCGCGCTGCTTCGCCTGTTTTACCATGAATCACCCCGTTTTCCCGAGATAGGCCGCATCTTCTACGAAACCTGCATCCTGAAATTCCGCAAGATGCTGGAAGCGTACCTTGCAAAGGCACAATCCAACAAACTGCTCGACATACCCTGCATGGCCACTGCGGCGGACCACTTTCTCGCGCTCTGTCAAGCCACGTTCCTCATGCCGCTCATGCTTTGCATACGACGCGAGATAACGGAACAAGAGTCCGACGTCGCTGTGAAATATGCCGTTGGCGCGTTTCTCAAGGCATACGGAAACGGCACCGCGACACGACATTCGGTGTAACCCGATCCGACGACCATTTCCGGCGCGCGCTTGCAAGGGAGCACCCGGCTCTCCAAACGCAAAAGGGCCGCCCGCATCGCGCGGGCGGCCCGTCTGTCTTGTCTGCATTCGCCGAAGGCAGCGGATGTCGCCACCGCTCCGGCCATGGTCCTACCCCATCCGCAATGGCCGCATGGCCAACAGCGCCCGACGGCTGAACGGGCCGATGCGGTCCGTTGCGCCGCCCGCGTCCGCCACCATGTGATGGTGGTAGTGGCTGGGGTGCACCTCGCACAGGTACAGCACCCGGACCAGGTCGGAATCGGCCAGCAGTGCCGCCGGGGATGTCTTCTGCACCTCGGCCAGCCGCGCGCGGGCAATGGCCAGCATCTCGTCGCGGTCGCCGAAGTGCATGGTGAACGTGGGGCAGGTCTTGACGCAGGCGGGCAGCATGCCCGCACGCACCCTGTCGATGCACATGTTGCACTTGGTGAGCAGGCCCGTGGATTCCTCCTTGCGGGGAATGTCGTAGGGGCAGGCCTCGCGGATGGTCTGGTAGTCCAGATCCTTCGTCTTTTCCGTGTAGATCACCGCGCCAGTGGCCTCGTCCTGGATGATGGCGCCGGGAATGAAGGCGTCTGCCATCATCTTGCACGGCGGTTCCAGACAGTGGCGGCACTGCTCGGGAAAGAACACCCACTTCAGCTTGCCGTCCACTTCCACCTCGTTGAAGCGCACCAGCTTGAAGGTGTGTCCGTTGAGGTCCGGCGGGTTCTGGTAGCTGCCGGTGTTCACCGTTTCATCGGCGGCCAGCTTCTTCCACTGCTTGCACGCGGCTTGGCAGCCCCGGCAGGCGGTGCAGCGGGTCTGGTCGATGAAGAAGGTCTTGCCCTTGTTCTCGCTCATGACTCACCTACCCTTGCTTCCCGGGCTGGGCCTTGCGGACGTTGACCATGAAGACCTTGGTTTCGGGAATCCCGGTATTGGGATCGCCCACCGAAGGCGACAGCAGGTTGGCCGAATCGAACGTGGCGTTCTTCTTCTGGCCCCAGCCGAACTGCCAGGGAATGCCCACCTGATGCACGGTTTCGCCCATGACGGTGAACGGCTTCAGGCGCGGGGTGACGATGGCCACCACCTGCACCTTGCCGCGCACCGATTCCAGCACCACCTGGTCGCCGTTCTGCACGCCCAGTTGCGCCGCCAGTTCGCGGCTCATCTCGCAGAAGCCGTCGGGCTGCATTTCCTTCAGCCACGCGGTCTTGCGGGTCATGGTGCCGGACTGCCACTGCTCGGTCACCCGGTAGGTGGTGCACACGTAAGGGAAGCGCGGGTCGCGTACGGCCTTTTCCTCGTGGGCGAAGTGCAGGGCCGTGGGGTTGACCCGCTGCGGCGACAGGGGGTTGCCCGCCAGCGGGCTTTCGAAGGGTTCGTAGTGTTCCGGCAGGGGGCCGTCCACACGGCCAGGGCCGAACAACTGGCCGCGCCCTTCGCGCACCATGATGAACGGCAGCTTTTCGCCGGGCTTCCACCCGCCGTCGGGCACGTCGCCCACCCACTTTTCGCCGTTCCAGGCAATGACCGCGCGTTTGGGGTCGAAGGGCTTGCCCGTCTGGTCCACCCCGGCGCGGTTGTACAGGATGCGCCGGTTGGCGGGCCAGGCGTACGACCAGTTGGGGAACAGGCCGATGGCCGCCTGTTCCGGGGTCTGGGTGCGGTCGTGCCGGGCCATCATGTTGCCCTGCTCGGTGTAGCAGCCGGAGAATATCCAGCAGCCGCACGCCGTGGAACCGTCGGCCTGCAACGCGGCAAAGCCGGGCACCTGCTGCCCCGCCTTCCACTGCTTGTCGGCGATGGTCACGTCCTTCAGGAAGGTGCCGTTGAGGCGCCTGGCCAGCGCACTGGCGTCGTACGCCCCGTCCTTCAGGTAGGCGGTGTCCAGGTTCAGGATGGGTTCCGGGTGCTTGCCGCCCTCTGCCTTGTACAGCTTGCGCACTTCCTCGAACAGCCGGATGACGATGTCGCCGTCGCTCATGGAATCGCCCATGAACCTGGCGCTCTTTTCGCGCCATTGCAGCCAGCGGCCGGAGTTGGCCACCGAGCCGTCCTTTTCCACGCTCATGCACGCGGGCAGGAAGAACACCTCGGTCTTGACGTCCTTGGGGTTCACGCCGGGGCCTTTCCAGAACAGCGAGGTCTCGTTCTCGAACAGGTTGACCACCACCGTCCAGTCCAGCTTGGCCATGGCCTTGCGGTTCTTGCCCGCGTTGGCCCCGCCTGCGCAGGGGTTCTGCCCCCACACGAACGCGCCCTTGAAGCCGCCGTTGTACATACGCTCGAACAGCGACAGCCAGGAGTATTCCACCACCTTGGTGTCGTCGATCTTGGGCAGCCAGGTGTACGCTTCCTTGTGGTCCACCGTGGGGTACATGGCCTTCAGCAGGGAGGCCGCGTACTTGTCCAGGTTGGACCACCAGTTGGCGCTTTGCGGATCGCTCGTGACCGGGGTGCCCGCCTTCACGTAGGCGTCGTAGTCGGCCCAGATGGCACGAGGAATGGGCAGGTAGCCGGGCAGGTTGTCGCACAGGAGGGCGATGTCCGTGGTCCCCTGCACGTTGGATTCGCCCCGCAGCGCGTTCACCCCGCCGCCCGCGATGCCGATGTTGCCCAGCAGCATCTGGATCATGGACAGGGCGCGGATGTTCTGCACGCCCACGGTGTGCTGGCACTGGCCCATGGCGTACAGGATGGTGCCAGCCTTGTCCGGCTTGCCCGTGGCGGCAAAGGAATTCCACACCGCCAGCACCTTGTCTTCCGGCATGCCGGTGACATTCACCACGGTCTTCAGGTCGTAGCGGGCGTAGTGCCGGCGCATCACTTGCAGGACACAGCGCGGATCCTTCAGGGTGGGGTCCTTCAGGGTCACGCCCTTGTCGTCGGTGACGAAGTTCCACTTCTTGCGGTCGTAGCTGGCCGTTTGCGGGTTGAAGCCGGAGAACAGGCCGTCCTTGAAGTCGTAGTCCGGCCCCACAAGGTACGAGGCGTTGGTGTAATCCACCACGTACTGCTTGAAATACAGCTCGTTATCCAGGATGTGCCGGATCAGCCCGCCAAAGAACACGATGTCCGTGCCCGAACGGATGGGCGCGTACAGGTCGGCCTTGGCCGAGGTGCGCGTGAAGCGCGGGTCCACGTGGATCAGCGTGGCGCCGCGCTGCTGGGCGCGGGTGACCCACTTGAACGAGATGGGGTGGTTTTCCGCCGCGTTGCTGCCCATGATCAGCAACACGTCGCTGTTCTTGAGGTCGATCCAGTGATTCGTCATCGCGCCGCGTCCGTAGGACTCTGCCAGAGCCCCCACAGTGGAACTGTGTCAGATGCGTGCGTGGCTCTCCAGGTACACCAGGCCGAGGGAGCGGTGCATGGCCTGCAACAGCCAGCCCTCCTCGTTGTCGATGGCGGCGGACCCGACGGAGGCGATGGCGCGGGTACGGTTGACCGGCTGCCCCTTGTCGTTGACGGCCTCGAACGAAGCGTCGCGGGTGTCCTTGATCTTGCGGGCGATGCGCGGCAACGCCCAGTCCCACGACTTTTCCTCCCACTTGTCGCTGCCGGGGGCGCGGTACAGCACCTTGGTGATGCGCTGGCTCTGCTCCGTGGTCTGCCAGATGGACGACCCCTTGGGACACAGGGTGCCTTCATTGGTGGGGTGGTCCGGATTGCCTTCGATGTTGATGGTGCGCCCGGTCGCAGGGTCGGTCCAGACCAGCAGGCCGCAGCCCACCGCGCAATAACAGCAGACGGAAGTGGTCAGGGTGGCCTTGTCGATGGCCAGCCCTTCCGCGTGCACCGCGACCGGGGCAAGGCTGATGCCCAGCCCCCCGAATGCGGTGGCCACGGCGCCCGTGGCAGCGAGCTTCATGAAGCCCCGCCGGTTCATTTTCATGTGTGCCTCCTGACGAGGAATGCGGTTGCGCGCGGGAAGTGCGCGCCGGGCGCGGGCGGTAAACGGCATGCCGCCCCCTGCAAGCTGACGCCCAGCATTTCATGCATACCACACCATGCAGATATTGGAAGAGCTTTTCCTTCACGTTATCAGCTATATATGCCTATCCTGACAGAATGGTGGCGCGTACGGACGCCGGAAACAACCGGGGCGCGCGGCTGATGCCACACGCCCCGACGGGATGCTGTGATGCGTTCAGGCAATGCGTGTCGCATACACCGCAAGGATTTCCGCCCCCTGCCCTGCAGGGGACAAAAAGACCTCGGCGGCTACGATTTCACCTTGTGGCAATCCCGGCAGTCCGTGGGTCCCGCCGCCTTGCCCGCCGCCAGCAGCCTGGCATGACAGGCGTTGCAACTGGGCCCTTCACCGTGGAAGGCGTTGCGGAAGTAGCGCGGGTTCTCGCGGTCCTTGGGAGTGCCGGTTTCGGCGTCCACCACCACGTCGTGGCAATCCTTGCTGGCGCACTTCATGGGGCCGCCGTCCACGTAGCCCTTGTGGTGGCAGGTGCCGCAATCCACGGTGGGGGTGTGCGCCTCGTGCGGGAAGGGCACGCGCGGCTTGGCCAGTTTCGCGCCTTGCGGCACGGTGACGGTGACCGCCTTGCGCTCCACCAGAGGGTGGTGCACCGAGAATTCCGGCGTCTCGCCATGGCAGACGAAACAGTTGCCGGAAGCGCCCATGGCGCGGGCGTACTGCTGGTACTGCACGGGGGGGATGTTGTCGCGGTCGCGCCCCAGCGGGTTGCGCGCCGGGTACACCGCGTGCGGCGCCCCATGGCAGGCAGGGCAGCGCAGCATGGTGGTGTCGTCGGTGCGTTCGGCGTACAGCCCGGCGGCATCGGCGGTCCACTTGTTGAAGGCGCTGGCGGTGGCCGACTTGGGCTTTTCCGCAAAGTCGTGGCAGCCCGCGCAGTCGGGCAGGTTCACCCACGGGGTGCGCGGGGCGATGTCTTTCGCATCCTTGACCGCCACGGGGGTAATGGCCGCCATCAGCCGTTCGGCGGCGGGGTTGCCCGCCTCCTGCTCCTTGCGCAGCAGGGACAGGGCATGGTCTTCCATGGCCCCGTGGCAACGGGTGCAGTCCAGCCCCTTGGTCACGTGGTAGTCGCGCCAGAAACGGGTGGCCCCGTCGGGTGCGGAAGGATGACAGGCATTGCAGGCATCCACGCCGCGCCCGGCCATGTAGGCGGCATGCCAGCCGTGGATGGCGGCGGACATGGCGGGGGGCACGGGCTTGCCGGAAGGCGTTGCGCCCGACTTGCCCGCATCGGCCTTGCCTTCCGGTTCATGGCAACTGCGACAGACCACGGTGGTGCCGGACTTGGCCCGTTTGACCAGGTCGGTGCCGTTGATGCGGTCGTGCACTTCCAGCACGTCGGCGGCGGTGGCCGGGGAAATGCCCGCCACGCCGCCCACCTTCCATTCGCCGCCGTGACAGTTGCGGCAGCCCATCTCGGTGGACACCGGCAGCACGCAGCGGGTGACGGCCAGCAGCGCGCCGGAGGCATCGCGCGCCTCCACGGTCACCGTGGGGTACGGGTTGAACCCGTTCTTTCCATCGGCACCAGTATACGGCAGCACGGGAATGCCCGTGGCCTCGTACAGGGTGGTGCCTTCCACCAGCTTCAGTTCGCCCGAAAGTTGCGGGGCTTTGGCCTGCGCGGCACCATCGCCGGGTTTCGCGGCGGGCGTGGTGGCAGCCTGCCCGGCGGGGGTGAGCGACGAATCGGCCACGGCGGCGGGCTGCGTGGCGGCGGGCCTGGCCTC
>NZ_VSMK01000041.1 GCF_011682075.1 Nitratidesulfovibrio liaohensis | reverse complement strand
CACGGACCCGGGATGCGGCGAACCCGTGGCCGTCACCGCCGGTTCCGGCCTGCCGCTGCCCGGCGGCGACCGCCCGTACGTGGCCGTGGCCAGCAGCGACGGCTTTGACGTGGACGAACACCTTGGGCACGCCCGCCAGTTTCTGGTGTACGGGCCCAAGGATGGTCCTGCGTCCGGCCCCTCTGCCGATCGCATGACCGGTCCCGTGGAACTTCTGGGCGTGCGCCCGGCCCCGCCCGCCGGTTCCGGCGACGCCCGCTGGGAGGCGCTGGCCGCCGTCCTGTCCGACTGCGCCTACCTGCTGGTGTCCAGCGCGGGCCAGCGGCCCGTGGAATACCTGGCGGGCAAGGGGCTGCGCGTCATCCAGACCGAAGACAACATCGAGGGCCTCGTGGACGTGCTCTACGGGGGTGGCAAGAAAGGCAGGAAACGCGGCAAGGGCCGCACAGTCTAGGTATTGCAAGGGAGAGGAAGGACCATGCCCAAGCCGACGCATCAGATTCTCGTATGCCAGAGCTTCCGTCACAAGGGCGAACCCAAGGGCGTCTGTTTCAAGCAGACCGACGGGTTCCTGCAGTACCTCGAAGAGGAAATCCTTGATCGCGGCCTGGACATCCTGGTCACCGCCACCGGGTGTCTGAAGGCCTGCGAGGAAGGCCCCGTCCTCGTGGTGCAGCCGCAGAACTGGTGGTTCAAGGGCGTGGACAGCCACGATGCCATCGATGCCATCCTCGACGGCATCGAAGGCGGCGAACCTAATGCCGATTACCTGATGTACTAAAGCTTTTCCGGGGGAGGGGGAGCTTTGCGGCAGCCGTTGGCGAGCTTGCGAGCCTTACGGATGGCGACCGCAGAGCGTGAAAGCTCCCCCTCCCCCGGCCCCCCCACCCCCGCAAACTTTTTATTTGGGGGTCCGCAAGGAACAGCGGGAAACGCCACAGCCGGACAACACAAGATTTCGCGCAGCTACGACAAAGGGGAAAGACCATGACCACCGCAACCGCACCCAACGTTACCGCCACGGCAGCATGCCGCGACGCGGATCTTCTGGACGAACGGAAGAAGCAGGTGCACCGCGCCGGGCAGGGTCCCATCGACATGGCCTGCAACCGCGAGAGTCTCGCGGGGGCCGTCAGCCAGCGTGCCTGCGTGTTCTGCGGCTCGCGCGTGGTGCTGTACCCCATCGCCGACGCGCTGCACCTGGTGCACGGTCCCATCGGCTGCGCCGCCTACACCTGGGACATCCGGGGGGCGCTTTCGTCCGGGCCGGAACTGCACCGCCTGAGCTTTTCCACCGACCTGCAGGAAAAGGACGTCATCTTCGGCGGCGAAAAGAAGCTGGCCGCCGCACTGGACGAACTGATCGACCTGCATAAGCCCAAGGCCGCCTTCGTCTACTCCACCTGCATCGTGGGCCTGATCGGCGACGACCTGGGCGCCGTGTGCCGCAAGATGTCGGAAAAGAAGGGCATCCCGGTCATTCCCGTGCAGTCGGAAGGCTTCAAGGGCAACAAGCGCGAAGGCTACCTTGCCGCGTGCAAGGCCATGTTCCAGTTGGTGGGCACCGCGCCCACGGACAGCGTTTCGCCCCTTTCCGTGAATATTCTCGGCGACTTCAACCTGGCGGGCGAAATCTGGATCGTGCGCGGGTACCTGGAGCG
Source organism: Nitratidesulfovibrio liaohensis (assembly GCF_011682075.1). Classification (GTDB taxonomy): domain Bacteria; phylum Desulfobacterota; class Desulfovibrionia; order Desulfovibrionales; family Desulfovibrionaceae; genus Cupidesulfovibrio; species Cupidesulfovibrio liaohensis. The sequence goes on along the minus strand of NZ_VSMK01000041.1, from coordinate 7,059 downwards.
CATGGGCATCCAGGTGGTGGCCAACATCACCGGCGATGGCCGGGTGGACGACATCCGCCGCTGCCACGGCGCGGCCCTGAACCTGGTGCAGTGCAGCGGGTCCACCATGGATCTGGCCAGGATGATGAAGGAAAAATACGGCACTCCGCACCTGCGCGTGTCGTACCTGGGCATCGAGGACATGGCCGATTCGCTCTACGCCGTGGCTGAACATTTCGAATCCGTGGACCCCGGCATCGTGGAACGCACCCGCGACCTGGTGCGCGAGGAATTGGCCGCCCTCATGCCGCGGCTGCGCGACATCCGGCGCGACCTTTCCGGCAAGCGCGCCGCCATCTACGTGGGTGGTTCGTTCAAGGCGTTCTCGCTGATCAAGGCCTTCCGGCACATCGGCATGAACGTGGTGCTGGTGGGTTCGCAGACCGGCACGCAGGAAGAATACCGGGAACTGGAAACCGTGTGCGACCCCGGCACCGTCATCATTGACGACGCCAACCCGCTGGAGCTTTCGCACTATGTGCGTGAGCTGGACGTGGACGTGTTCGTGGGCGGGGTGAAGGAACGCCCCATCGCCCACAAGCTGGGCGTGGGCTTCTGCGACCACAACCACGAACGCAAGATCGCCCTGGCCGGTTTCGAGGGCATGTACAACTTCGCCCGCGAGGTGCACGCCTCGGTCATGAGTCCCGTCTGGCGGTTCGTGCCCCGCCGGTCCAGGCGCGCCGCCAGCCCCGCTGGCGCGGATGCATAGGGGGTGTGCCATGACGCTTGATTTGATTGAACTCGACGGCACGTGTGCCGGTAGCGATGCCGTGTCCGGCTCCTGCGCCTGCGGCGGTAGCTGCGCCGATGGCGGCTGTGCTGACGACTGTGCAGACGGCTGCGGCTGTTCCGAAGCGCCGGAAGCTGATGCTGACGATTGCGGCCCGGCCTCGGCGGCTCTCTTGACGCCGGTTGCCCTGAAGGCTGCCCCCTCCACCGGCGGCGGCAAGCCCGGCAAGACCCCGCGCCCCAAGCGCCCCGACTTCGTTTCCACCACCAACGCCTGCAAGCTGTGCACGCCGCTGGGGGCCATGCTGGCCTTCCGGGGGGTGGAGGGCGCGGTGCCCTTCCTGCACGGTTCGCAGGGCTGTGCCACCTACATGCGGCGCTACGTGATCAGCCACTACCGCGAACCCATGGACATCGCCTCGTCCTCGCTGGGAGAAAAGCAGGCCGTATACGGCGGGGGGCCCAACCTGAAGAAGGGCATCCTCAACGTCATGAAGAAGTACGACCCCGCGCTGGTGGGGGTTGCCACCACCTGCCTCACCGAAACCATCGGTGATGACGTGGGCGGCTACCTGCGCGAATTCCGCAACGAATTCGGCGATCTCGGCCTGCCGGAAATCGTCCACGTGCACACGCCCAGCTACAACGGCACGCACATGGAAGGCTGGAACGCCGCCGTGCGCGCCCTGGTGGACCAGTTGGCCAAGGAGCGGGTGGAACCCCACGGCAAGGTGGCCCTGCTGCCCGGCTTCGTTTCTCCGGCGGACCTGCGCCACCTGCGCGACCTTGTCACCGACTTCGGCAGCGACGTGGTGATTCTGCCCGACCTGTCCGACCCGCTGGATGGCCCGGCGCTGGAAGACTACACCCCGCTGCCCGAAGGCGGCACCCCGCTGGCCGACATCCGCGCCCTTTCCGGGGCGGCGGCGGTCATCGAATGCGGCCGCTCGCTGGCCATGACCCCGACCGGTCCATCCGGCTCATCCGGTTCCACCGGCTCATCCGGCTCCGCTGGCCCGGCCACTGCGGGGCGGGTGCTGCACGAACGCTTCGGCCTGCCGCTGCACGCCGTGGGCCTGCCCATCGGCCTGCGCGAAACCGACGCCCTTGTCGCCGCGCTGGAGGCCGTCACCGGCAAGCCCTTGCCCCGCAGGCACGAACTGGAGCGCGGGCGGTTCGTGGATGCCCTGGTGGACGGCCACAAGTACGTGTCCGGCAAGCGCGCCGTGGTCTACGGCGAGGCGGATCTGGTCATCGGCCTCGTCTCCTTGCTGACCGAGATCGGCGTGCACACCGTGCTGGCCGCCACCGGCACGCGCGGGGCGCATCTGGCCGAATCCATCGCCGCCGTCACCGAAGGCATGCTGCCCGCAATGCCCACGGTCATCGAGGGCGCGGACTTCGAGGAAATCGCGGACACGGCGGAAGGCCTTTCGCCCGACCTCTTGGTGGGCAACAGCAAGGGCTACCGCTACGCCCGGCAGTGGAACATCCCCCTCGTGCGGGCGGGCTTTCCCATCCACGACCGCTTCGGCGGCCACCGCCTGCTGCACGTGGGCTACGCCGGTGCCCAGGCCCTCATGGACCGCATCGTCAACGCCGTCATCGAGAAGACCCAGAGTGATAGCCCCGTCGGCTATTGTTACCTGTAGGACCCCGAATGGGTCTTTCGCCCGTAGGCGGCGTCAAACGTCGCCTGCCATATCGGTCGAATAGCGCAAGAGTATACTCCCTCATGCCAGGCTCGTTTTCCTGGCCGACGAACGAAATCCCTCATTCGGGGATACGCTTTAAAGCGAAGGAGACCGCCATGAAGCCGCTGCGCACCACTCCTCCCGGCCATCCGTGCTTTGATCGCAACAGCGCCTCGTCCTGCGGTCGCGTCCATGTTCCCGTGGCGCCCAGGTGCAACATCCAGTGCGGGTACTGCAACCGCAAGTACGACTGCGTCAACGAATCGCGCCCCGGCGTGACCAGCGCGGTGCTTTCGCCGCGCCAGGCCCTGGAGTACGTGGACAAGGTGCTGGCCGCTGACCCGCGCATCACCGTCATCGGCATCGCAGGCCCCGGCGACCCCATGGCCAACCCTGCGGAAACGCTGGAAACGCTGCGCCTGATCCATGAAAGGCATCCCGAACTGCTGTTCTGTCTCTCGTCCAACGGCCTTGGCCTGCCGCCGCATCTGGACCGGCTGAAGGAACTGGGCGTCACCCACGTCACCGTCACCATCAACGCGGTGGACCCGGCCATCGGCGAAAAGCTGTATTCCTGGGTGCGCGACGACAAGGTGGTCTGGCGTGGCCGCGAGGCGGCGGAACTGCTGCTTGCGCGCCAGCTGGAATCGGTGCGCGGCCTTGTGGAGCGCGGCCTGATCGTCAAGGTGAACACCATCCTGGTGCCCGGCGTGAACGACCACCACGTGGAAGAGGTGGCGCGCGTGGTGGGCGAACTGGGGGCCACCATCCAGAACATCATCCCGCTGAAGCCCACGGCGGATACCCCGCTGGCCCACCTGCCGGAACCGGACGCCGCCGCAGTCAACGCGGCGCGCAAGGGCGCGGGCGGGCACATTTCGCAGATGACCCACTGCAAGCGCTGCCGCGCCGATGCCGTGGGCCTGCTGCACGAGGACAAGTCCGCCGAGATGGCCGAAACCCTGCGCGCCTGCGCCGCCGCCAAGACAGAAGAGGCAGAGCGCCCCTACGTGGCCGTGGCCACGCGCGAAGGCATGCTGGTCAACCAGCACCTGGGCGAGGCCGCCCGGTTCCAGATTTGGGGGCAGGGGGCCAGTGGCTTCTATCTGGTGGAGGAACGCCTTGCGCCCAGGCCCGGCTGCGGTCCGGAACGCTGGAAGCAGGTGGCCCATACCCTGCGCGATTGCCGCGCCCTGCTGTGCGCCGCCTTTGGCGCGCACCCGGAAGGCATACTGGTGGCCGCCGGGGTGCGCCCGGTGGAAGCCTCCGGCTTCATCGAGGATGCGCTGGAGGTGGTCTTCGGCAACGGCAACACCGCCGCGCTGCGCGGTCGCAAGGGCGGCGTGGGCAAGGCCTCGTGTGCCGGGGGCGGGTGTCGCGGCACTGGCGAAGGCTGCTGAAGGGAACCTGCCTGCCCGGTTCAACTGCTGCGCCCCGCACTGGCTGTGGCCGTACTGGCAGCGGTGAACGGGCAGCGGCTGGACTGGCAGGCACGTCAGGCACGCGGGTGAGCGCCCGCGTGCCTCGCGTTTCCGGGCGCGATGCCCCGCGCATCTCCCGAAATGCACGGATCGGCGGGCCCGGTGCCGTGGCCGGTGAAACCCGGTTTGCGACTATCCCGTAGCGACGCCCCAGGGTTGTTGCGCGTTGCCATTGTCCTGGCGGTTGGTGACGGCGCCCTCTAGTGGCGCTCCTCCTTCCATGGATCGGCGGAGTTGCTGTACCCGCGCGTTTCCCAGAATCCGGGTTCGTCCTTGCTGACGATTTTCAGGCCTTCCACCCACTTGGCGCTTTTGTAGAAGTACCTGTCCGGCACCACGGCCCGCACCGGCGCGCCATTTTCGGCGGGCAGGGGCTTGCCGAAAAGGCGATACGCCAGAATGGCGTCGGGCTTTGCCGCTTCCGTCAGGGGGATGCTTGTGGTGTAGCCCCGTGCCGCCTCGATGACCAGAAAACCCTTGGATATGGCTGGCTGGGCATGTTCCACGAGGGTGGACAGGCGAACCCCGGTCCATGTGGAATCCAGCAATGTCCAGCCCGTGACGCAATGGATGTCACAGGTGGTATCAACCTGTTCGAATTCAAGAAAATCCGTGAAAGAGAGTGTCACGGGTTTGTTGACCTCGCCGTGGATGCGAAGTTGCCAATTCGTGGTCGTTGCCTTCCCCGGCGTGCCGCCCATGTCCGGAATGTACTCGATGGGAGCCTGTCCGGGGGGGATGCGCGGCCTGCCGTCCTTTCTGAACTTCTTCTCCGTGGCGCTCCAGGCGGGATCGGCAAGCACCATGAACGTGCCGGGCAGGCCGATGCTGACGATGGCGCCGGCCGCCACGCCCAAAAACGTGCGACGGGTGAGCGGGGGGGTATGTCTGGACATGGCATCTCCTTGCGGTGCCGGTTGAGTGTCGAGCGGGGCTGTCTGCCTGCGTTGCCGCGAGGGTGGAGTGTGCCCCGTGGCGTCGCGGGCCTGGGTGGCGCGGTTCATGATACGGAAATCCGGCATGGCGGACCATTTTGCCGGGCAGGGGAATGCGCTGGTGAGAGTGCTGCTTTATGTAAGGTGTGCGCCATTCCGGAGGCAGGTGTCCAGTTTTTTCTCGAAAGGGACGCGGAGTGCGGCGCTGCGGAAGTGCATGCCGGGGCGGGGCTTGCAGTGCGTGGGGCAGGCGAATGCCATGAAGGCAAGCGGCCAGTGCATGCGCGGGAAAATGGCGCACAAGGGGGGAAGGATGAGGGCAATGCCCTGTTTTTTCTATCAGGACGGAATCATTGCGGATGGTGGCTGCAGGTCGGGAGTCGCCGCAGCCGGGGGGGCAGTGTGCTGTTGCTGTCTGATGCTGTTGCGCCATTCATGCATGGCGATGCAGGCTGCGGGCATGAAAAACGGCGGTTCACCCGAAGCGGGAGGGCCGCCGTCCGTTTCGTGCCGGGCTGGAGTGGAATTGGAGCGTGACCGGAGCGGGGCCGGACGGGTCGGGTCTCACTTTTCCAGCGGCAGGCCCGCCGCGTTCCAGGCCAGCGTGCCGCCGTCCATGTGCAGGACCGACGTGAACCCCAGTTCGCGGAACACCTCCAGCGCCTTGCCGCTACGGTTGCCGGACCGGCAGTAGACGAGATAGGTGCGGTTGCGGTTCAGCGAGCGAACCCGGTCACGGAATTCCGGCGAGGTGAAGTCGATGTTCCGCGCGCCCTGCAGGTGGCCTTCGGAAAACTCTCCGGGGGTACGCACGTCCAGCACCATGAAGGCGTCGTCGCCCCGGCGCTGTTCCATGATGGCGGCGGCTTCCTGCGGGGGCACGTCGCGCCAGCCGGTAGCCTGCCCGGCGGTCTGTTGAGCGGCCCTGACAATGTCGGGCGCTACCCGTGGCAGCATGGCCTGCACCGAGTACGCCGCCACGCACAGGGCGGCCAGCCACAGCAGCATGGTGCGCAGCGTGGTGCGCTTGCGGGCGTATGGGATGCGGGCGTGTTCCGCGCGTGGGCTGAATTCTTCGTCGGGTTCGGGACGGTAGGTCATGGCGGCTCCTGCTGCGGGCAAGGCGGTGTGGCCGGAACGGGCGGCGCGGCGGGGGAGCACGCCGTCTGCCGATGGCTAGCCATAGATAGGTCCGCGCCGTCCGGCTGGCAACCGTGGCGATATGCCGCCTGCGCCCAGCGTCCTCTTGCCTGCTTCGCCGCCGGTCACGCATTGCCAATATCCGGTCAAGCCGTTGCGCGAAGCGCCACCGTCGCGCTATGCTCCACCCCATCGATACACGGGAGCGCCGCCATGAAACATACATTGTCCGTGCTGGTGAAAAACAGGGCCGGGGCCGTGGCCGAGGCCACCGACGTCTTCCGGCGCCGGGGCATCAGCTTTCGTTCCATATCCTGCGCCGAGACCGAGGATTTCGACGTCTCGCGCCTCGTGCTGACCGTTGAGGACCACGAGGCCGAACTGGAATCCATCGCCGACGAACTGCGCGCCCAGGACGTGGTGGCCATGGTCGAGGACCTTTCGCGCCGCGACTTCGTGGACCGCGAACTGGTGCTGGTGAAGGTGGACGTGACCCGCGAGACCACCACCCAGATCATGCAGGTGTGCGAGGTGTTCCGCGCCAGCGTCATCGGCATGGGCCAGGAAACCATGACCGTGGAAATGACCGGCGACACCCAGAAGGTGGATGGCTTCATCCGCATGTTGCGCCCCTTCGGCATCCGCAGTCTGGCGAGGACTGGCGTTGTTGCCATGAAGCGCGGCGACGACGACTAGCAGGGGCGGCGATTTTGCCGGATCGCTGCGTCAGCCGCCGTTTCCGCTCCGGTCACGCACCAAAGAGTGCGCTTCCATCGCGGAAACGCCGTCTTCCTTGCGCTACGGCAAACTTGCCACCCCTGCTGAAGTGATGTTCTCGCCGTCCCCTCTTTAGTGCGGCCTCGTTTTCCCTTTCCCGTTCACGACGTCCATCTCCAGCGGAGCATGCCGGTTTGACCACTGAAGCAAAGATTTGCCAGGGCCCGCACACGGGCGGGCAGGGGCCGCGCAGCCTCGACCAACTGGTTGCGCGCGTGGCCGCCTGCGGGGCGCGCCCGCGCATCGTTCTGGCCGCCTGTG
>NZ_VSMK01000040.1 GCF_011682075.1 Nitratidesulfovibrio liaohensis | reverse complement strand
GGCGTGCCCGTCACATCCGGCGCCCCCGTTGCGCACCCGTTGCGCACCCGTTGCGCCCCGTTGCGCCCCGTTGCGTCTGGTCGCGTCTGGTCGCGTCTGGTCGCGCCCGCTTCGCACCCGGCCCGCGCCATCCCCCTCACATCCAAACCGCCAACCGGAACCAGCATGTCGCTCACCCAACGCCTCGGCCTTCGCGGCGAGCCCTTGTGGCTCATGGACGGCTCGGCCTTCATCTTCCGGGGCTTCTACGCCTACCAGAGCATGCAGCGTTCGGACGGGTTTCCCACCAACGCGCTGTTCATCGTCACCCGCATCCTGCTGCGCCTCCTGCGCGAGGAACGCCCCACGAATTTCTGCTTCGTCCTCGACGGCAAGGGACCGACCTTCCGGCACGAGCTGTTCCCGCCGTACAAGATGCAGCGCGCGGTCACGCCGGAACCGTTGGTGCAGCAGCTGGATCCCATCAAGCGCATGGTAAGGGCGCTGGGCCTCCCGCTGGTCGTGTCCGACGGGTGCGAGGCCGACGACTGCATCGCCTCGCTGGCGGCGCGCCACCGCGCCGAGCGCCCCGTGGTCATCGTGGGTACGGACAAGGACCTGAAACAGTGCCTGCACGACAACGTGGTGCTGTGGGACCCGGCGGCCAAGGAAGAAAAGCTGGTCACCCTCGCGGACTTCACGGCGGAAACGGGCCTTGCGCCCGCCCGCTGGCCCGACTTTCAGGCGGTCATCGGCGATTCGTCGGACAACATTCCCGGCATCCCCGGCGTGGGCCCCAAGACGGCGGAAAAGATATTCAAGGACTTCGGATCCCTGGAAGACATCCGCGACCGCGTGGGCGAACTGCCCGAAAAGCTGCGCGCCAAGTTCGAGCCGCACCTTGAAACCATGTTCCTGTACCGCCAGCTGACCACCCTGACCACCGACGCCTGCCCGGAAGTGACCCTGCCCGACCTGGCCGTGCGCCCGCTGGACCCGGCGGAGGCCGGTGCCATGCTGCGCGAATTCGAGTTGCGTCAGCTTACCCGCGAACTCTCCGGCATGATCGAGAACGGCAGCGTCACCTCTGCCCCGCGCTCCACCAGCCAGGTGCAGGCCAGCCTGTTCGGCGACGAGGGCCGCCGGGCCGACCCGGTGAACACCTGCAAGGACCCCGGCAAGCTGCCCGACTGCGAAGGCGTGGCCGCCGCCGTGGTGCCCGTGTTCGACAACGGCGCCATCACCGCCTACGCCGTGGCCGCCGGGGATTGCGAAAGCCGCTACTCCGGGCCGGTGGACGCGCTGGCCAGCCATCTTTCCAGGGCCGCGCAGGTGGCCGCGCCCGACGTGAAACACCTCTTGCGCACCGACCCGGCCTGGGCCGGCATGGACCCGGCCCGCTGGTTCGACCTGGGGCTTGCCGCCTATCTGCTGAACCCGGAAGAGCGCGACTACGGCTGGCCACGCCTGGCCGCCCGCTGGGGCGACGAACTGGAACGCTCGTCCGGCAACCCCGGCCTGCTGGCGCTGGAAATGGCGGGCGCGCTGTCGGGCCGTCTGGCCGGGGCGCAGCTGTCGCGCCTGATGCGCACGCTGGAAATGCCGCTGATCCCCGTGCTGGCCGACATGGAAGCGGCGGGCATCGCCGTGGACCTGGACGCCTTTGCCGCCTTCCTGCGGGAGGTGCAGGGCGAACTCGACCGCCTGACGCGCGACGTCTACAAGGCCGCCGGGGGCGAATTCAACATCCGGTCGTCGCAGCAGCTGGCCGAACTGCTGTTCGGCACGCTGGGCCTGCCCACGGGCGGCAAGACCAAGGGCGGCCAGACCTCCACCGCGCAGGACGTGCTGGAAAAGCTGTCCGGCCGCCATCCGGTGGTGGACGCCATCCTGGAATTCCGCAAGCTGGAGAAGCTGCGCTCCACCTATCTGGAGCCGCTGCCCCGCCTTGTCGATGATGCCGGGCGCATCCACACCACCTTCAACCAGTTGGCCACGGCCACCGGGCGGCTGTCCTCCAGCAACCCGAACCTGCAGAACATTCCCGTGCGGGGCGACCTTGGCCGCCGCATGCGCACCTGCTTCACCGCCGCGCCGGGCCTGCGGCTGGTGTCCGCCGACTATTCACAGGTGGAACTGCGCGTGCTGGCCCACATGTCGCAAGACCCCACGCTGCTGGCCGCCTTCCGCGAGGGGGCGGACATCCACAGCCGCACTGCCAGCCTGTTGTACGACGTGGCGCAGGATCAGGTTTCCACCGACCAGCGCCGCAACGCCAAGACCATCAACTTCGGGCTCATCTACGGCATGGGGCCGCAGAAACTGGCGCAGGAACTGCGCATCCCGCTCACCGAGGCCAAGGCGTTCATCGAACGGTACTTCAGCAAGCTGCAAAAGCTGCGCGAATTCTACGACGAGGCGGAAACCACCGCCCGCGAGCTGGGCTACGTGACCACCATGGCGGGCCGCCGCCGCCTGCTGCCGGAAATCCATTCCGAAAACACCCAGCTGAAGTCGCAGGCACGCCGCCAGGCCATCAACACCCTGATCCAGGGCAGCGCCGCCGACATCATCAAGCTGGCCATGCTGGCCGCTCACGCCGACCCGGACCTGCGCGCCCTGAACGCCCGGCTCATCCTGCAGGTGCACGACGAACTGCTGCTGGAAGTGCCCGCCGACAACGCCCCCGTCGCTGGCGAGCGCCTTGCCGCACTCATGTCCGGCGTGCGCCCCGGCGGTATCGCCCTGGATGTGCCGTTGGCAGTTGACTGGGGGCAGGGGGAGAACTGGGGCGTTGCACATTGACGCAATCTGTTGGAAGACATCGCGTGGGGGAGAGGCGGGAAACTTTTGAAAAAGTTTCCCGCCTCTCCCCCACACCCCCTCTCCACCCTTCCAAACTTTTCAAATGGGGCTGACGCCACGGCGTTTTTCCCCACCCGAATAAAAAGTTTAGGGGAAAGGGGATGGGGGGCCGGGGGAAGGGGAAAACCCCCTTCACGCTCTGCGGTCGCCATCCGTAAGGCTCGAAGACTCGCCCAACGGCTGCCGCAAAAGGGGGTTTTCCCCTTCCCCCGGTTCTTCTTGTTATCACAGCCATCAAGGGACCGCATGAAGACACTGATCCTGAAACGCGGGGAAGAGCGCCGACTGCGCGTGGGGCACCTGTGGGTGTTCAGCAATGAAGTGGACGTGCAGCGCACGCCGCTCAAGGACTTTGCGCCGGGCGAGGCCGCCCTGGTCATGGACGACGGGGGCCGCTGCCTGGGCACGGCCTACGTGAACCCGGCCTCGCTGATCTGCGCCCGGCTGGTGAGCCGCCGCGAGAACGACCCGCTGAACGCGGACATGCTCAGAACGCGCATTGACCGCGCGCTGGCCTTGCGGCAGGCGCTGTTCGACACGCCGCACTACCGGCTGTGCTTCGGCGAGGGCGACATGCTGCCCGGGCTGGTGGTGGACCGCTACGGCGACACGCTGGTGGCCCAGATCACCACGGCGGGCATGGACGCGCAGACCGACGCGGTGGTTGCCGCGCTGGTAGAGGTCACCGGTGCAACCGGCGTGCTGCTGCGCAACGACACGGCCTCGCGCGAACTGGAAGGCCTGACCCGCGAGGTGCGCATGGCGTACGGCTCCGTGCCCGACACGGCGGAAATTTCCGAGAACGGCTGCACCTTCACCGTGCCGCTCACCGCCGGGCAGAAAACCGGGTGGTTCTACGACCAGCGCGACAACCGCGCCTTTGCCGCCCGCTTCGCCAAGGGGCAGGACGTGCTGGACGTGTTCTGCTACGTGGGCAGCTTTGGCGCCACGGCGGCGCGCGCGGGCGCGGCCTCGGTAACGCTGGTGGATGCGTCCCTGCCTGCCGTCGAACTGGCGGTGGAGAACGTGAAGGCCAATGGCCGCGCGTACGGGCCAGGTGGCGTGGACGACGCGGACGGCATAGAAGGCGACGCCTTCGAGGCCATGACGGAGCTGCGGCGCGAGGGCCGCAAGTTCGGCCTGGTGTGCCTGGACCCGCCCGCGTTCATCAAGCGCAGGAAGGACGCCAAGCAGGGCCTGACGGCCTACCAGCGGGCCAACGAACTGGCACTCGACCTGGTGGCCGATGGGGGTGTATTCGTCACCTGTTCCTGCTCGCAACACCTCGACAGGGAAGAATTGCGCCGCGTGCTCACCCATGCCGCGGCAAAACGGAAGATGCAGGCCCAGATCATCGCACAGGGGCATCAGGGCGCGGACCATCCGGTACACCCGGCCATGGCCGAGACCGACTACCTGAAATCCTTCACCGCGCGGATATTCCGCGCCTGAACCGGAGACATTGCGGCATGCTCGACAAGCCCCGCCTGCTCACCCCCGGCCCCACGCCCACGCCCGAACGGGTGCGGCTGGCCATGGCCCATGACATGATCCACCACCGCAAGCCCGCCTTCAAGGCCATCATGGCGGCGGTGCAGCCCAAGCTGCGCGAACTGTTCGGCACGGCCCAGCCGGTGCTGCCCATGGCCTGTTCCGGCTCGGGCGTCATGACTGCCGCCGTGCACGGCCTGTTCAAGGCAGGCGAAAAGGTCATCGTGGTCGAAGGCGGCAAGTTCGGCCAGCGCTGGCGCGAAATCGCCGCCGTGCGCGGCCTGAACGTGGTCTCCGTGGTGGTGGACTGGGGCCGCCCGGTCACCCCGGCGGAAGTGGAAGCAGCCCTCGACGAACACCCTGACGCCGCGGGCGTGCTGGTGCAGCTGTCGGAAACGTCCACCGGCACCCTGCACCCGGTGCGCGAGATCGCCAGGCTCACCGCCGGGCGCGACACCCTGCTGGTGGTGGACGGCATCTCCGCCGTGAGCATTTCGCCCTGCCCCATGGACGAATGGGGCATCGACTGCCTGCTCACCGGTTCGCAAAAGGGGCTGATGCTGCCGCCTGGCCTCGGCCTCATCGCGCTGTCCGAGCGGGCCTGGCGCAAGGCGGACACCGTGCCGCCCTCGTGCTTCTATTTCAACTTCCGGGGCGAGCTGGCCAACCTCGAAAAGCAGCAGACCCTGTTCACCACGCCGGTCAGCCTTATCATAGGACTTAACGAAAGCCTGGACATGTTCCGCGAGGTGGGGCTGGAAACCGTGTACCGCAAGCAGTGGGCGCTGACGCAGATGGCCCGGCGCGGGGTGACGGCCATGGGCCTTGAGCCGCTGGTGAAGGAAGGCTACACATGGGGCCTGACCAGCGTGCTGCTGCCAGAAGGCGTGCCCGCCACCGGCGTGCTGCGCGTGGCCGCGGAGCGCTTTGGCGTCATCATGGCCGCCGGGCAGGACCACATGAAGGAACGCATCATCCGCATCGGCCACATGGGCTGGCTGGACTGGGCCGACCTGGCCGCCGGGCTGCACGCCCTGGCCGAAGGCTTCCGGGCCTGCGGCGGGTACATCGGCACGCGCGACGTGCTGGAGCAGGCCCTGGCCGCGTACCAGGCCGGGCTGGCGGTTACGCCGGGAACAGAGATTTAGGAAATACGGGGAGGGGGACCCTTTCCAAAGGGTCCCCCTCCCCGAACCCCTCCCCCCCCAAACTTTTTTGATAGTTGGGGCTGCCGTCATCTTTTGACCGGGGTGCAGGAGACGGAAGCCGTTAGGTGAACGCGAAGCCTGAACCTTGCGGATGGCGCTCGCAACGCGCCACGCCCCCCTGCCCGCCGGAGGCACCCAAAAAGCCTGCCCGGCCCAAAACGCGAGGATGTGACCATGACCGACAACGAACGCACCGGCTGCGGCTGCGCGGCTGGCGGGGCCAAGGAAGGCGACAAGGGTGGCGCGCAGGACGGCGCACCCCATGGTGCCCCCCAGATGCCGCAGGTGACCTTTTCCACCTTCATCCTGTCGCTGGCCTCGTCGGCGCTGGTGCAGCTGGGCGAAGTGCCCGACCCGGACACCGGGCGCACCAGCGAGAACCTGCTGATGGCCAAGCACACCATCGACGTGCTGACCATGCTGCAAGAGAAGACGCGCGGCTGCGCCGACGCGGACGAGGCGCGCCTGCTGGAAGGCGTGCTGTACGAACTGCGCATGAAGTACGTGGTGCACAGGAAGTAACCGCCGGATCCCAGAGACTCCACAGATCATGCGGACCACGCGGATTACGCGGACCTAACAGACCAAACAGCGCAAGGACCACGGCATGACTAGCATCCGCGCCGGACTCGTGGGCGTTACCGGCTACACGGGCATGGAACTTACCCGCCTGCTGGCGGGCCATCCGAACATGCGCCTTGTGCGCGCCACCTCGCGCACGGAGGCGGGCCGCCCCCTATCCGACATCTATCCCTTTCTGCGCGGGCTGCCCGGCGGCGACGTAGTCATGACCGCGCCCGACCCGGACGACCTGGCCGCCAACTGCGACGTGGCCTTCCTGGCCGTACCCCACGGGGCGGCCATGGAAATGGGCGCCACCCTGCGTGAACGCGGCCTGCGCGTGGTGGACCTTTCGGCGGACTTCCGCCTGCGCGACCCCGACGTGTACGAGGCCTGGTACAAGGTGCCCCATACCCGCCGGGCCGAACTGCCCCAGGCGGTATACGGCCTGCCGGAACTGTACGGCGATGCGGTGAAGAAGGCGGGCCTGGTGGCCAACCCCGGCTGCTACCCCACGGCCACCATCCTCGGCCTGTACGCGGCGCTGAAGCACGGGCTGGTGGAAACCGACGGCATCGTGGTGGACGCCAAGTCCGGCGCCACCGGCGCGGGGCGCAAGGCCGCCGTGGGCACGCTGTTCTGCGAGGTGTCCGACACCTTCCGGGCGTACAACATCGGCAAGCATCGCCACACCCCGGAAATCGAGCAGGAACTGTCGGCCATCGCGGGCACGTCCATGGTGGTGTCGTTCAACCCGCACCTGTTGCCCATCAACCGGGGCATCCTGACCACCATCTATGCAAAGCTGGCAAAGCCCGTCAGCCCGCAGGACGTGCAGGCCGCCTTCGAGCAGACCTGGCAGGGGTCGCGCTGGGTGCGCGTGCTGCCCGCCGGGCAGCTGCCGGAAACCCGCCACGTGCGCGGCACCATGTTCTGCGACGTGGGCGTGGTGACGGACCAGCGCACGGGTCGCCTGGTCATCCTGTCCGCCATCGACAACCTGTGCCGGGGCGCTTCCGGCCAGGCCGTGGCCAACGCCAACCTGATGTTCGGCCTTCCCGTGGAAACCGGGCTGATGCTGGCCCCGCTGATGCCGTAGCGCACGGCGCGGCAACCATCGTTCCCACAAGGGGGCGCTCCGGCAAGGGGCGTCCCCTTTTTTCCGCACGTGGCAGGCTGGGTTCGCCCGCTCCTGCAGGTCACTGCCCCCGTCAATCCGTCAGTCTTTCCGGAAAATTGGACGCCAGCCCGGCCCGGTGAAATCATCAGCCCCCCATCCCGTGGCGGTAGGGTGCATGATAATCATGTGCCATCGGCCCCCGCCCCTGCCATGCAGAGAAAGATAGGGGGTATCGCATATGAGCATCCGGACGCGCATCCTGCTCGCCGTCCTCGGACAGGCGCTGCTGGCCATGGCCCTTTGCACTGCGGTCATCGTCATTTCCAACCGCCAGACCTCCGACGGCATGGCCGTCAACCTGGCCGGGCGACAGCGCATGCTCAGCCAGAAGATGACCAAGGAGGCGCTGGCCCTGCTGCACGGCGGCCCGGCCCCCTTGCGCCAATCCATTGCCAACCAGATCCGCATATTCGACGTCACGCTGGCGGCCTTCATCGATGGCGGGCAGGCTCCGCTGACCCTGAAGGGCGATGGTCCCACGGGCCAGTTGCCCCACCCCAGCGCCACGGTGCGCGCCCAGTTGCTGACCGTGCGCGGCGAATGGCTGCGCCTGCGCGGCCTGGTGGAAGCCGCCCTGCCCGAAGGGGCCACCCCCGCGCCGGACACCGCCTCCGCCCTGCTGGCCGCCAGCGACGGAGTGCTGGATGCCATGAACAAGGCCGTCACCCTCATGCAGGGCGAATCGGAAAGCCGGGTGTCCACCCTGCTTGCCAGCCAGGTCATAGGGTTGAGCCTGGCCTTGGCGCTGGGCGCGGTGGCGGTGCTGGTATTGCACCGGCAGGTCATCCGCCCCCTGTACGACATCCGTGACTTTGCACGGGAACAGGCCCAAAGCCCCCGATGCATGGACCTTGCGGGCAACTTCCACCGCGAACTTCGCGAGGTGGCCGACGCCCTGTGCGCCATGACCGGCAACCTCACAGGCGCACTGGGTTTTGCGGAAGGCATCCTGCGCAGCATAGAGACACCCTATCTTGTCGTGGACACTCAGGAAAAGGTGCTGCGCTGCAACACCGCCCTGCTGGATCTGCTGGAACGCGACGGCACGCCGGAACAATACCATGGCATGGGTGCCTCGGAATTCTTCTACGGCGACCCAGGCCGCCAGACCGTGGTGGGCAAGGTGATGCGCGACGGACAATCGGTGGTGCGCGAAGTGGAAATAACCGGGCGGCGCGGCGGCGTGCGCCGTGTGAACATTGCCGCATCGCAACTGCGCAACTCCATTGACGATGCCATCATCGGCGGCATCTGCCTGTACACCGACCTGACCGAATTGCGCCGGGCCGAGGCCGAGGCGCAAACCCGCAGCGACCGGCTGGCAGAAGCTGCGCGCGAGGCGGACGGCATCTCGCGCGAAGTGGTGGACCGCTCCGAGCTGTTGTCCGACCGCGTGCGCGACGCGGCGCTGGGCGCGCAAACCCAACGCGACCGGGTGGATGAAACCGCCATGGTCATGCAGGACG
>NZ_VSMK01000039.1 GCF_011682075.1 Nitratidesulfovibrio liaohensis | reverse complement strand
CGGACTTTCGCCCGACGCCGTGGGCTTCGTGGCCATGCAACTGGCCACTGCCGCCGCCCGCCGGGTGCAACGCGCCGTGGCCCCGTCCCTTGCCCCGCATGCCGAAGGCTGGACCCACGGCCACTGTCCGGTATGCGGCACGGCCCCCAAGCTGGGGGTACTGCGCGGTGAAGGCGGCCAGCGCTGGCTGGTCTGCGCGCTGTGCGACCATACCTGGCGCCACCAGCGCACCGCCTGCCCCTTCTGCGGGGTGGACAAGCCGGACAACATCACCCTGCGCTACGTGCAAGGCTTCGAGGACGAGCGCGCCGAGGCCTGCGCCTCCTGCCGCCGATACATCCTGGCGGCGGACCTGCGCCACCGCAGCAGCGACGTGCCATCGGTGCTGCCGCTGGGCATGGCCCACCTGGACATGCTGCTGCAGGAAAAGGGCTTCATGCCGGGCGGCGTGGACGACACCACGCGGCCTGCCCGGCCAGGCGGATCAGGCAAGGCTCCCGGCGCAAAAGCCTCTGCCTGACGCGGCAACCACGACCGGCCTCACAACCACGACCGGCTTCACAACCGCGACCAACCTCCGGCGCATGTCTGGAACGCACATATGCGGCGGCAATACCGGCACGCGGCAACCACTCGGAAAAACACCACCTGACCAGCGCCCCGAGCGGCATGACGGCACCGACCGCCATGCCCGCCGGGGCGCTCTTGCATGGATGGTTTCACGGATAACCGGTCAGAACCACCAGATCGGGCCACATGTGCGCCTGATGGCCCTCTTTTCAGGGCTGATCACACAAGCATCTGCGTTTTCAACCCTTCAGGCGAGCACCATGCAAAACCTCATGGCAAACTAAAAATACCCACAAATAACCACAACGCACACCTTGATCGCTTCGCGCTGTGACAAAGCCTGCGCATATGCTGCATTTAACTCACTGTTTTCTATTAATATTTTCTTGTTTTAACCAGGAAGCCTGTTAAGGTGCCCCCAAAAGATACGATGCGAAGGTGGCATCAGGCCATCTTCTCCGGCAGGCCCAAGGGTCGTACCGGTCGCGCGGCGCCAGCAGGCCCGTGCGTCCGCCCCGCCAACCTGCGGAACCGCGACGGCGCCCATTCCCGTGCACGCCCGGCGGCATCGTGTCGTATCCCCTCCATCGGCGGGGGGACGCGCGCGACCGCGCGCACGGTTTCGCGGACTCTGCATGGAGGGTCCACCGGACCTTCCGGATTCTGTGAGGGGCTTTAACAAGGAGTGGAACATGAACACTACGCGGCGGAGTTTTCTCAAGCTCATGGGCGTGAGCGCTGTCGGCCTCTCGCTCGGTCAGCTTGGGTTCGATCTTGCTGAAGCGCAGGCGTATGCCAGCAAGCTCAAGATCGAAGGCGCAAAGGAAGTGGGCAGCGTCTGCCCCTTCTGTTCCGTCTGTTGTCAGATCATTGCCTACGTGCGCAACGGCAAGCTCGTTTCGACCGAAGGCGACCCGGACTTTCCGGTGAACGAAGGGGCGCTGTGCGCCAAGGGCGCGGCCCTGTTCTCCATGTACACCAACCCGCACCGCCTGACGAAGCCGCTGTACCGCGCTCCGTTCAGCGACAAGTGGGTGGAGAAGGACTGGGACTGGACCCTGAACCAGATCGCGCGCCGCGTTAAGGACACCCGCGACAAGGACATGGTCCTCAAGAACGAAAAGGGCCAGACCGTCAACCGCGTGGATACGCTTTTCATGATGGGTACCTCGCACGCCTCCAACGAGGAATGCGCCGTCATCCATCAAGCCATACGAAGCCTGGGTATGGTCCAAATGGACCACCAGGCCCGGGTCTGACACAGTCCCACTGTTGCGGCTCTGGCAGAGTCGTTCGGTCGCGGGGCTATGACGAACCACTGGATCGATATCAAGAATAGCGATGCAGTGCTCATTATCGGCAGCAATGCCGCGGAACACCATCCTGTCGCCTTCAAGTGGGTCATGCGCGCCAAGGAAAACGGCGCCGTGCTCATGCACGTGGACCCCAAGTTCTCCCGCACCTCGGCACGCTGCGATTTCCACGTGCCCCTGCGTTCGGGCACGGACATCCCCTTCCTGGGCGGCATGATCAACTACATCCTTGAAAAGGAACTCTTTTTCAAGGAGTACGTCTTCAACTACACCAACTTCGCCTTTGTCGTCGGCAAGGACTACGAGTTCAACGACGGCCTCTTCAGCGGGTACGACCCCAAGACCCGCAAGTACGACCAGTCCAAGTGGGCCTTCGAAAAGGGTCCCGACGGCGGCCCGGTCATCGACGAAACCCTCAAGAACGAGCGTTGCGTCTTCAACCTGATGAAGAAGCACTACTCGCGCTACACGCTGAAGACCGTCTCCGACGTCACCGGCGTGTCCGAGGAAAACCTGCTGCGCGTGTACGATGCGTTCTGCGCCACCGGCAAGCCGGACAAGGCGGGCACCATCTTGTACGCCCTGGGCTGGACCCAGCACACCGTGGGCGTGCAGAACATTCGCGCCTCGTCGCTCATCCAGCTGCTACTGGGCAACATCGGCATCGCGGGCGGCGGCATCAACGCCCTGCGCGGCGAACCCAACGTGCAGGGTTCCACCGACCACGGCCTGCTGTACAGCTCGCTGCCGGGCTACCACAACCTGCCCGTTTCCACCTGGCAGACCCTGGCCGACTACAACAAGGCCAACACCCCGGTCACCACGGTGAAGAACAGCGCCAACTGGTGGAGCAACCGTCCCAAATACGTGGCCAGTCTGCTGAAGGGCTGGTACGGCGACGCGGCCACGCCCGAGAACGACTTCTGCTACGAATATCTGCCGAAGCTCGAACCGGGCGAAGACTGCTCGTACATGTACGTCATGGACAAGATGTACCATGGCAAGATCAAGGGCGGGTTCATCTTCGGGGTCAACCCCATGAACAGCTTCTCCAACACCAACAAGATGCGCGCGGCGCTGGACAAGCTGGACTGGCTGGTCTGCTCCGAACTGCACAATTCGGAAACCACCGACAACTGGAAGCGCCCGGGCGTCGATCCCAAGACCAAGAAGACCGAGGTCTTCCTGCTGCCGTCCGCCCACCGTATCGAAAAGGCGGGCACCATCAGCAACAGCGGTCGCTGGTTGCAGTGGTTCGACAAGGCCGTGGAACCCGGCGGACAGGCCCGCAACTTCGCCGACATCTTCGTGCCGCTGGTCAACAAGATCCGAGACCTGTACCGGAAGGAAGGCGGCATCCTGCCCGACCCCCTGCTGAAGATGCACTGGACCGAAAAGTTCGATCCGGAAGAATGGACTCGTCGCATCAACGGGTTCTTCTGGGCCGACACCAAGGTGGGCGACAAGGAATACAAGCGCGGCCAGTTGGTGCCCGCCTTCGCCCAGTTGAAGGATGACGGTTCAACCTCGTCGCTGAACTGGATCTACGCCGGCAGCTTCACAGAAGAAGCCGGCAACAAGTCCAAGAAGCGCGACGCCAGCCAGACGCCCATGCAGGCCAACATCGGCCTGTTCCCCAACTGGTCGTGGTGCTGGCCGGTAAACCGTCGCATCCTGTACAACCGCGCCTCGGTGGACCTGAACGGCAAGCCGTTCAACCCGAAGCGCGCCGTCATCGAATGGGACGGCTCGAAGTGGATCGGCGACGTGCCGGACGGTCCGTGGCCGCCCATGGCCGACAAGGAGAAGGGCAAGCTGCCTTTCATCATGACCAAGGACGGCCAAGCCCAATTCTACGGCACCGGCCGCGTGGACGGTCCCTTCCCCGAGCACTACGAACCCGCGGAAACCCCGCTGGACAGCCACCCGTTCTCCAAGCAGCTGTCCAGCCCGGTGTACAAGTTCCACACCTCGGACATGGACCAGATGGCCAAGGCGGCCGACCCCAACTACCCGTACGTGCTCACCACCTACAGCCTGACGGAACACTGGTGCGGCGGCGGCGAAACGCGCAACGTGCCCAACCTGCTGGAAACCGAGCCTCAGCTCTACATAGAGATGAGCCACGAGCTGGCCAAGGAAAAGGGCATCAACAACGGCGACGGCGTGATCGTGGAAAGTGCGCGCGGGCGCGTGGAGGCCATTGCCATGGTCACCGTGCGCATCCGGCCCTTCACCATCCTGGGCAAGACGGTGCACCTCGTGGGCATGCCGTTTGCCTACGGCTGGACCACGCCCAAGTGCGGTGACTCCACCAACCGCCTTACCGTTGGCGCGTACGACCCGAACACCACCATTCCCGAAAGCAAGGCCTGTCTCGTCAACTTGCGCAAGGCCGACAAGCTGACCGAAATAGCCTAACCGGAACAGGGCGCGCCCCGCCGCGGGGCGCGCCCCCTCCAAGGAGCACTACGATGCCCAAGGCATTTTTAGTTGATACAACCCGATGCACGGCATGTCGCGGCTGCCAGCTGGCCTGCAAGGAATGGCACGACCTGCCCGCCAACGCGACCAAGCAGCGCGGTTCGCACCAGAATCCGCCGGACCTCAACCCCAACAACCTCAAGATCGTCCGCTTCAACGAACGGATGACCAAGGAAGGCGTTGTGGTCTGGAACTTCTTCCCCGACCAGTGCCGCCACTGCATTACCCCGGTATGCGTGGACGTGGCCGACATGGCCGTGCCTGGTGCCATGATCAAGGACAAGAAGACCGGCGCCGTGCTGGCCACCGAGAAGTCGGCCAAGCTCAGCCCCGCCGACGCCAAGGCGGTTGCCGAGGCCTGTCCGTACAACATCCCCCGCATCGACCCCAAGACCAAGCGCATCACCAAGTGCGACATGTGCTTCGACCGCGTGTCCGCGGGCATGCAGCCCATCTGCGTGAAGACCTGCCCCACCGGCACCATGGTCTTCGGCGAGCGCGAGGAAGTGCTGGCCGTGGCGCAGAAGCGCCTTGCGTTCGCCAAGGAACGCTTTCCCAAGGCCCATCTGGTGGACATGGAAGACGTGAGCGTCATCTACCTGCTGGCGGAAGAGAAAGAGCATTACTACGAGTACGCCGGTTTCATGTAGCAGGCTTGCGGGCGCCTTGCGCGCCGCGTTCACCCTCTGAAGGAGGCCCCGGCCTCCGGTTCTCGTGGAGCATTCATGGCCGCCAAACACCAAAGTGTCGCGGATACGCTGGCTGATGTCACTGCCCGTCGTCCTGTCCTTGAACCCGTGCTGCGGGCCTTCGAACCCCTGCTTTCCGCCGGTGATGCACTGGCCGGAAAGCTGGCGGAGTCCGTGCGCGATGCGGGCCTGCGCCTGCCGGAGATCCAGTGGGATCGTGCCCAGCAGGGGGTATCCCTGCTGGCGGGCGTTTCCCTGGCCGGCGCTGCCGGGCCCATGCGCCAGGCGGCGGAAGAACTGCTGCCGCTTCTGACCACCATAGAGGCGGTAGCGCCGCACGCGGAAGCGCTGCGGGCGTTCTTCCTGCGCCCGGTGGAAAACCCGGCGGAAGCCCCGGTGGACTCCAATGACAGCCGCGACGCCCTGGCCGAGGCCGTGGTGGCGGGCAGGTCCATCGAATCCATCGCCAGTGATGGCGGCGTGGATCCGGAGGTGCTTGCGTTCGTCACCGGCTTCGTGCTGTCGCCGGTGCTGCATGCCATGGTTGCCAACGCCCTGCCCGAAGACGGGGAAGCCCCCTGGGACAGGGACGGGGCATGGCAGCAGGGCTACTGCCCGGTGTGCGGCGCCTTTCCCACCATCGCCTGGCTGGACAAACCCATGCTGGACGAAAGGAACGCCTACCTGGCCGGTGGCGGCGGCAAGAAGCATCTGCATTGTTCGCAATGCGGAACTGGCTGGAAGTTCCTGCGGGGGGCCTGCCCCTCGTGCGGAAAGGAGGCCAGCGGCACCATGGAAATGCTGCGCGAAACCGAAGCCGCCCGAGGCGAACGGCTGGACTGGTGCACCAAGTGCAACACCTATTGTCCCACCGTGGACCTTCGGGAACGCGAGGCCGTCCCCAATCTGGACGCCCTGGCCCTGGGCATGATGCATCTGGACATGGTCGCGGCGCGCAAGAAGTTGCGCCCGCTCAGACCTTCCTTCTGGAATATGTATTGAACAGGAGCACCTTGATGAAATACCTGGTCATCTCCCTGTTTGCACTGACCTTGCTCGTGGCGGGCACGTCCCTGGCGGCAGACGCCGGGGACGCCGCCAAGGCCCCGAAGAAGGCCATAGAGCTGAAGCACGGCACCTCCAAGCGGATGCACGTGAAGTTCAACCACACCTCTCACAAGGACGTTGCGTGCGAGCAGTGTCACCACGACACGCCCGACCCCGCGAAGCCCTTTGCCTCGTGCACCAACAACGACTGCCATGCCACCCCCGGCCCGCGCGAGCGTGACACCATGAGCATGTTCGTGGCGTACCACGCCAAGGACACCGACCGTTCCTGCTATGGCTGCCACAAGCAGATGGCCAAGGACCATCCCGAATTCTCGGGCTGCCGTCCCTGCCACATGAGCGCGCAGGCCAACAAGGACGCCGCGCCCAAGAAGAAGTAGCCTTCACGGCACGCATGTACCGTACGGCCCGCACCGTATGGTCACCACTGCCCACCAGCGCCGACCGGACACCCGGTCGGCGCTTTCCGTGGAAGGGGCTGTCGCCCGGCGACGGATGGTGCCACATGATGCCCGCCTGGCGGTGCCCGCAACGGGAGACTGGCGGGACTGGGGGGCCTGAACGAAACCGGGAAGGAACCGGGACGGAACGGGGGCGGCGCCGGGACGGAATTGGGGTAGAATGGGGGCGAAGCCACGAACGGATATGCGGATGGAGCCAGCCGGGAGAAACCGGCAAACCGGACCGGCCAAGGCCGGTTTTCATTGCCCCTCGATTATGTCATTATGAGCACGTATGCTTGGACCAGCACATACCCTTGCCAGTCACGCGACCCATGCAGAGCGTGACCCGCGCGGGATGCACACACCGTATTGGCCGCACCGGCGGCGGTTTCACCACCTACACGGAACACGCGCATGAGCACCTCTCCCCTTCGCCCCGCCCAAGCCGATGCCCCTCCCCCCCCCCGCCCGACCGTTCGCCTGCACCTGTGGCTGGAGGAGGATGGCGAAATGGTCTTCGGCATGGGCCGAGCCATGCTGCTGCTGGCCATCGACGAACACGGATCGCTGAAAAAGGCGGCAGAGGCGCTGGGCATGTCGTACCGCGCCGCGTGGGGCAAGCTGAAGCAGACCGAAACCGCCCTTGGCCTGCGCCTGGTGGAAAAGGCGGGCAGCAACCGCGAAGGGTACCGACTGACCACCACGGGACGCGAGGCCATGGACCGCTTTCGCGCGTGGTTCGCCACCGTGGAACGGTGTGCCGTGGAAAGCGCGGCCACGGTGCTGCCGTGGCCGGTCCGCCAGTTCGAGGACAAGGTGCCGGACGGCAAATAGACTGCCGGGCTGGCCGCCCTTCCCGCCATGTGGCCCTTCCGGCCTTTCGCCTTGCCGCATTCGCATCTTCCCGCCCCATGCCGGAATACCCGGCACGCCCGACATCCGCGCATGCCGGACATGCCGGGCACGTCACCCGTGCAAGTCACCCGGACACACCATCCTGTGCGCCGCCCTCATGCCGCCTCAGCCTCCAGCCCGATGTTGCCCGCTCGCCGGACTTGACGATACCCCCTTGCTGTCGCACCTGATAGGGACGGCCTGACATTTTCGGTCATGGCCCGCTCGCGGTCCGCCCATGGTCCGAGAGCGGACCGAGCGTGGCCGGTTCATGACCGGTTGGGGCGCATCGCGTCCGCTCCATTCCCCGGCACCTCGCAGCAAGGAGTCCCATGCACACGTTCCTTCCCCGTGCCCTGTTCCTGTTCGCAGCGGTTTTGTGCGCCAGCCTGTTCGTGTTCATCGGTGGGCAGGTGCTGACCCTCTCCGACATGGCAGCGCGCCTTCATCCGCTGCTGGGCCAGGCTGTTTTCTGGGGCGGCATGGTTGCCTATTTCGGCGCGTTGGGCTGGCTGGGGGCCACCTGGTTCCTGCGGCCCCGTCCGCTGGTCCTGCCGCAAAACCCCACGCCGGATGAACTGCACGACTACCTGCGCCGCCTGACCGCACGCCTGCGGGCCAACCCGCACCTGCGCGAAGGCGGCGTTGCCCACATGGCAACCGGGCCTGCCTCCGCGACGGCGGGCACCAGCCGTGCCCAGGGCTCTCCCCCGGTTACGGCGGAAATGGCCGAAGCCGCCGCGTTGCTGCGCGCGCTGGATGCCGCCGCCCTGCGCGAAACCAAGCGCACGGCGTCGCGCATCTTCCTGTCCACGGCGGTGGCCCGCAACGGCAGGCTGGACACCCTCATCGTGCTGGTATTGCTGGCGCGGCTGGTGTGGCGCGTGTCGTCCATCTACGACCAGCGGCCCCACCCGCGCGACATGGTGCGGCTGTACATCAACGTGGCGGGCACGGCTCTGGCGGCGGGCGCGCTGGAAGAAGCCGGGCTGGAGGAACACGTCCACGCCCTGCTGGGCCCGCTGCTCACGGCATCGCCACTGGCCTCGGTGCCGGGGGCCTCGCACGTGGGCACCCTGCTGGCCGCCGCGCTGGTGGATGGCTCCGCCAACGCGCTGTTGGCCCTGCGGGTGGGCATTGTCACCCGCAACATGCTGTCGCAGGTGCTGCCCGGCTGCCCGGCACGCCAGAATCCCTACCGCGAATCGGCGGCCCTGCTGGGCCGCATGACCGCCGGACTGGTGCGCGCCGTGGTCAAGGCCGCCATGGGCGGCGTGGCCTCCGGCATCCGCTCGGGGATCGAGGGCACC
>NZ_VSMK01000038.1 GCF_011682075.1 Nitratidesulfovibrio liaohensis | reverse complement strand
CAGCCAGGTGCGCGCATCCGCCGAGGTGGCGTGGCCGAGGTCGGCGGCAAAGGCGTGCAGCAGGGCGGTGCGGGCGCGCTCGGAAAGTTCCTGCCGCAGCACCTTGCGCAGCAGCCCGTCACGAAAGTCCCAGGCCTTGCGGGCGGCGTCGTATTCGCCGAACAGGCGCGAAACGGCGGTAAGCAGCACGGCGTGGCGGTCCTGCCGGGGAGCGCCGTCGGCAGTGCGCAGGGGCACGGGCAGCCGCCCCTTGTTCACCAGGCGGGTCAGTTCGCGCCAGTACAGGGCGTAGCGCATGTGGGCGTCGTGTTCCGGCCCGTAGATGCCGGGGTGGAAGACCAGTACCCAGCCCTGCGGGGCGGGGATGGCTGCCGTCATTGCGGTAGGGGCGATAGGGGCGGTAGTGGCCGTAGTGGCCTTGGGGGCGGTGGGGGCAGCAGGGGCAGTGGGCGCGGCAGAAGCGGAAGACGCCGTGCGCGGGCGGGGTGCGTGGCGATGCGGGGCCAGTTCGGCCAGCGTGGCGGCGAAGTCTGCGGGCACAAGAATGCGCGCAATGCGTACCACGTCGGAAAGGCCGCGTGCCGCCCCGGCGATGACGCCCAGTTCCTCTCGCGCGGCCTGGGGGCCGGTGCCGCCTTCCGGGCCGCGCAGGGTGTCCGGCAGGTTCGCTTCCACATCCACCGAAATGCGCATGGGGTGCTCCTTGCATCGCGCCCCCCGCGGAATGCGGGGACGCGCCCCACCATGTAGAGGAAGCGCGAAGCCGGGTCAACCGTCCGGCGGAAGCGGTTTTCCAAGGCCCGGCGCGGGCTGCGGCCACAGTGGCCGATTTCGGAAGCGTCCGGCCCGGTTTCGGGCCGTCCCGAAAATGGACGTGCGACAAAGTGCACGCCGGGGGTGTTGACACCGCCGTGACCGGATTTAGCTAATTTCCGGAAAGGGTGCGGTGGATAGCGTGCTTCATTCGCGTGCCCCCGCACTGTGGCGATGGCAAATCATGAACGTGCCGAACCAAGGAGGTACCATCATGGTGATTGACTTCAGCACACTGTACGACATGCCGAAAAGTTTCGAGAGGATGTTCGACGAGATGTCGCGTTTGCATTCGTTCAGCTCGCGCCGCACTGCATACCCGTTGCTGAACGTGCACGAGAACGATGACGGCTACACTGTAGACGTCAGCGTTCCCGGCGTGGTTCCCGGAGATGTCGAGTTGACCCTTACCGATCGCAACCTGATCATCAAGGGCGAGCGCAAGGCCACCGAGGGCAGGTATTTCAGGCAGGAACGCCTGTCCGGATCGTTCCAGCGCATCCTGAGCCTGAACGTGCCCGTGGACCGCGACCGCGTTTCCGCCCGTAGCGAGAACGGCATCCTGCGGGTGACCCTGCCCAAGGCCGAAGCCGTGAAGCCGCGCAAGATCGCCGTCGAAGCGCAGGCAGGAGGTGTGCAATGATGCCCGACATTACCGAACGCAACGCCAGCCTGGCTCGCGCCCGTGAAACCGGCGACACCGAACGGGCCGCATCGGTGCGCGAGGGCAGCGCCACGCGCATCGAACGGGTTTCCCCGGCCACGGACATCATCGAACAGGCCGACGGCTTCCACATCCTGATGGACCTGCCCGGCGTGCCGCCGGACGGGCTGACCATCGACCTCGAAGAGAACGAGGTCACCGTCACCGGGCGCAGCAGCTATGCCCCGGCGGGCAACGACAGGCGCATGCACGCAGAGTTCGACGCCGTGGAGTTCGTGCGCACCTTCACCCTGTCGGACATGGTGGACAGGGAGCGCATCCGCGCCGTGCTCAAGGACGGGGTGCTGAACCTGTTCCTGCCCAAGGCTGAAGCCGCCAAGCCGCGGCGCATCGAAATCTCGCAGGGGTAACGCATCCCCACCGTCGCAATGAAAAGGCCCCCGGCAATGCCGGGGGCCTTTTCATTGCGGGCAGGCACGCTTCGCGCCCTTCGCGTCGATTGGCCAACGGGCGCAAGGACAATCGGGAGACAGTCCCTACCGGAACCAGCCGCGCTTGTGGAAGAACCACATCATGCCCCCGGCCACCGCCAGCATGCCGCCCAGCGCCACGTAGTAGCCGTAGTCCCAGTCCAGTTCCGGCATGTGGCGGAAGTTCATGCCGTAGATGCCCGCAATGACCGAGAGAGGCATGCACACCGCCGTGAGCACGGTGAGCACCCGGATGCGGTGGTCGGTGCGGCGTTGCAGGACCAGCAGGTAGAACTGGTACAGGTCGCGCAGGCGCATTTCCAGCCGCGCCTGGCTGCGGGCCAGGTGGCTCTGGTTGTCCATGATGTCGCGCAGGCCCTCGCGCTGGCTGGTCAGGGGCAGGGCGGTGGCCTGCAATGTCTGGAGCGTGGCCAGGCAGTAGAACTGGTCCTCGAACTGGATGGACAGCCGGGTGATGGCGCGCTTCAGCGGCAGGATGTCGTCGGGGCTGACCGCATCTGGGGTGTCGTCCAGCAGTTCGGCCAGCTGTTCCACGTGCGTGCGGGCTTCCATGTAGAAGTGCACGTTGGCGTCGATGCAGGCGTCCAGCAGAAAGATGAGCAGGGCCTGCACGCTGGCCTGGAGCGGCGCGTTGCCGGAGCGGATCATCTGCACCAGTTTGTCCAGCAGGGGGATGTCCTCGTCGTGCAGGGTGATCATGCGGCCAGGCAGGCAGAGTACGGTCAGGTAGCGGCCATGCAGCGCGATCCAGTCGTGGCGGGTGGGCAGGTGGACCATGATGCCCGAGGGGAACACGCTGACTTCGGGATAACGGCGCGGCGCAAGGCAGGCTTCGGTCACGTCGTCGGGCAGGTCGTAGGGGGCCAGAAAGCGGCCCAGGTCGTCGCGCGAGGTGGTGGTGACGTCATGCCAGATGACGGCAGGCCTCGGGGGCTCGGCACTGCCTGGCCAGATGTCGGCGGGCCTTGCGGGGTCGGCACCGTTCGGCGTCATGCCGGCGGGCCTTGCGGGTTCGGCACCGTTCGGCGTCATGTCGGCGGGCCTCGAAACCTCGTCACCATTTGGGGACATGGCGGCAGGGTTCGCGGGGGCGGCCCCGCTTGCCATGGCGGGGTCTGTCGTCCTCGGGCAGGCGCCGTTGGCCGTCGCGGGCGCTTCCGTGCCGGGCGGCATGGCGGCAATGGTGCAGTCCGGCGCCAGATGCAGGGTGCGTACGCGCAGGCTGCCCATGGGGGCGGCATCCGGGGAGGTCGTATAGGCTGTGGCCATGGCGGGTGTACTCCGGAAATGCGCACCGCGCGGGTGCGTTGATGGGGGCGTGTGTACCATCATTCGCGGCGTTGCGTAAGGGCGTCGCGCGGGAGCGGGGACGGTCGTGCGGTTCGTGCGTATGCGTTGCCTGAACGATGGGCGGATGCTAGACTTGTGCGGAGCCCGCCGCCTTGCGCAAGCCGGGCCGGATCACCAGGGGGGTGCCGATGGAATGTACGCAGCAGGACTCGCGGGACAAGTTGCGGGTGCTCTTCGTGGACGACGAGCCCAACGTGCTGCACGGGCTGCGTCTGGCGCTGCGCCATATGCGCGATGCATGGCAGATGTCCTTTGCCGGCAGCGGGAGCGAGGCGCTGGACATTCTTGCGCGCGAGCCGCACGACGTGGTGGTTTCGGACATGCGCATGCCCGGAATGGACGGGGACAGGCTGTTGGCCGAAGTGCAGCGTCGCTTTCCCGATACCTTGCGCATCATCCTTTCCGGCTATTCCGACTACGCCATGATCATGCGCACGGTGAAACCGGCCCATCAGTTCCTCAGCAAGCCGTGCAGCCACGAGGACCTGACCCGCACCGTGAATCGTGCCCTGCGCCTGCGCGCAGTATTGTGCAACCCGCGCATCAAGGGGGTGCTGGGGGCCATCGGCTCGTTGCCCTCGCTGCCGGAGGTCTTCGCCGCCCTGCGCGAGGAAATGGACAAGCCGGAGCCCTCGCTGCAACGCATCGGCGGCATGGTTTCGCAGGACATGGGCATGACCGCGTCGGTGCTCAAGCTGGTCAATTCCTCGTTCTTCGGGTTGCGCCGCCACATCGCCACGCCTCGCCAGGCGGTGGTACTGCTGGGGCTGGAGACGGTACGCGGCCTGCTGCTGCTTTCCGAGCTGTTCCGGCAGTTCACCCTGGCGCCGGAACTGGGCTGTTCCACGGACCTGCTGTGGCGCCACTGCACCGGGGTGGGGCGGTTCAGCCGAGCCATCGCGGCGGCGGAGGGGCTTTCGGCGGCGGAGCAGGACGACTGCTTCATTGCCGGGCTGCTGCACGACGTGGGCAAGCTGGTGCTGCTGGCCCACATGCCCGGGGAGTACGGTGCGGCCCTGGCGCGGGTGCGCGAGGGGGGCGCCACGGTGCATGATGCCGAGCGCGAGGTGTTCGGCGCCTCGCACGCCGAAATGGGGGCGTATCTGCTGGCGCTGTGGGGCCTGCCCGATGCCGTGGTGGAGTCGGTGTACCGCCATCACGCATCCTCGTGTGGCACCGAGGGTACGGCCTGCGTGGCGGCGGTGCATGCCGCCAATGCGCTGCACCATGAACTGGTGGTGCTGACGCCGGGCCGGGCGCCGCGACCGGCGGACAACGACTGGCTGGCGGCCTGCGGGCTTGAGGGGCGCATGACGGCCTGGCGCGAGGCGTGCACTGCCGTCCTGACCACGCAGGAGCCGGAAGCATAGCCGCGTCCCGACTGTCTCCGTACCGGCATGCCCCTGTCCATTCCTGTTTGTGGTGTTTCCGGTTAGCATCCGGTTAGCATCCGGTTTGCTTCCGTTTCACGTCCTGTTCGAAGGGGAAGGCAGTCCGGCGACGGCCCGACGAGTGCCTTTTGGGCTTGCCTTCGCCGCCCTGCGGGGGTAAGGAAGCCGTTCCGCAACACCCCGCCCGACCACAGGTGCCAGCCTGTGGTTTTTTTGCGGCGGTGGATGTTTTGCCACGGCCATGCCGCCGGTTTTCCATAATCCCCAACAGTTGCGTCCACGGGCCGATGCCCGCCGCACCCGGACCGAGCGTCCGGGGGCAGTGCGTCGTCCGCCCGCAGATATTGCGGACGCGTCGCGGAATGCAGGCCGCGTCAAAGGGGGGAAGGGCCGGTGGCGGCGCGCCGGGCATTGTTGCGGGGTACACGGATGCGGGCATGCACCCCGCCGGGTGCCGCGTCGTTCCCTTGCCGGGAATGGGCGGCCAACGGGCGCGGGGGGGATTCATTCTTTTCCGGGATGGCGGTACGCCCGGCGGCATGGCCGCCGGACGGCCCGTGTCGCCCGACAAGCGAAAGGTGTGTTGATGCGCAGTACAGGACTTGCCGCCGGGGCGATCATCGAGGCCAAGTGCACACGATGCAACGACATTACCGGCCATGTCATCGTGGCCATGGTCGGCGGTGAAGTGGTGAAGGTCGAATGCCGGGCCTGCGGCTCGGTGCACAAATACCGTCCCCAGAAAAAGGACGCCCCGCGCAGCGCCGCACCCTCCGTGCGCAAGGTGCGTGCGGGTGCCACCCGCGCCGAAGCCGTGGACGTTTCCAACTCGCGCTCCGAGGCTGCCCGCAAGGCTGCGGCCACCCGCGCCAATCAGCGGGCCGCGCGCGACGCCGAGGCCACCGAAGTGGCCTGGAAGGTCGCCATGACCCGCAACCCTGCGGAAAACAATCGTAAGTACAGCATGAGTGAAAGCTACGAAGTGGGCGAGATCATCGACCACCCGGTGTTCGGCCCCGGCGAAGTGCGCGCCGTGGTGCGCCCCGACAAGGTGGAAATACTCTTTCAGGAAGGCCTGAAGGTATTGCGCTGCGTCTGCTAGTTTTATCGCGGTGGCATTGCGCACCGCCGTGCGGACAACAAAAAACCCGGAGCTTGCTCCGGGTTTTTTCATGCGACGTGGTCTGATTGCTGGCCGGTTCGGTGTCCGTCAATTCAGCGGCCGCCGTCCAGCCAGGCGCGGATGTCGCCGAATGCGGTGCGCGCCGTAAAGTCGAGGGTCAGCGGGGTTACCGAAACCACCCGGTCCACGCTCAGGGCGTACACATCGGTTTCCGGCGATTCGCCGGGTGCGGCCCCCTTGGTCACGGTGGCGTCGCCCAGCCTGCTGCCCAGCGAGGGGGCGGCCAGGCGCGATTCGTAGTACATGTCCGGCGAAAGGCGGGTCAGCCGCCACGGCGTATCCGGGGTGGCCCCGGCGGGCACGTCTATCTTCAGCACGTGCACGTCGCCGGGCAGGCCGCGTTCCAGCACCATGCCCGCGAATAGCGTCAGAAAGTGCATGGCCGCGCTCCAGTCCTGCTCGGTGTAGGCGTGGTGCGATTCGATGCCCGTTTCCATGGATACCGCCAGTGCCGGAATGCCCCGGCAGGCCCCCTCCAGCGCGGCGCCCACCGTGCCGGAGCTGGTGATGCTGGCCCCCAGGTTTTCGCCGTAGTTGATGCCGGATACCAGCAGCGCGGGGGCGTAGCCGGGCATCACCTTCAGCCCGTGGCCCACCGTGGCCGCAGGGGATGCATCGCAGGCCCAGGCCTGCAACGGCGCGCCCGCCACGGCAAGTTCCACCTGTTGCAGGGTGGCGTTGCGGTCGCCGGTCTGGGCACGGCCCATGGCCGTCTGCTGGCGCAGCGGTGCGAACACGTCCACCCCGCCCAGGGGGTGCAGCGCCTCTGCCGCGGCCAGCAGGCCGGGCGAGTGCACGCCGTCGTCATTGGTCAGCAGGATGCGTGGTGCTGTCATGGTGTATTCCTCGGCGTGTTGTCCGGCGCATGGCCGGTGAGCGAGCGCCTGTCAGAGAGAGCCGGGGAGAGCCGGGGAGAGCCGGGGAGAGCCAGAGAGCCTGTCAGCGCGGTTCGGGCGTGGCGTGGCCGCTGGCTCCGGCTTGTTCCGGTCTGTTCGAATCTTCCGGTTTGCTGGAATCTGTCGGTCCGTCGGCATCCTCCGCACCTTCCGAAGCGGCGGGAACGCCCCCGGCGGCGATGAAATCCACGGCCCGGTCCTCGGCAACGGGGCGGGAAAAATGGTACCCCTGCACCGAGTGGCAGCCCAGTTCGGCCACGATGGCGAACTGTTCCGCCGTCTCCACCCCTTCGGCCACCACGTGCAGGCCAAGGCTGCGGCCCAGGGTGACCACGGTGCGCACTATCTCGCGGTTTTCCGCGTCCCCGGCCACGGCGGACACGAACGAGCGGTCCACCTTCAGGGTGTCCACCGGAAAGCGTTGCAGATAGGCCAGGGACGAGTAGCCGGTGCCGAAGTCGTCGATGCCGATGCCCACCCCCAGCCTGCGCAGGGCTTCCAGCCGCTGCAACGCACCGTCCGGATCCTTCATGATGGCCGTTTCGGTAATCTCCAGCTTCAGGGCTTCCGGCGGCAGCCCTGTGTCGGACAGGACGCGGGCCACGCGCCCGGTAAGGTTGGGCTGCGATGCCTGCCGCGCCGACAGGTTCACCGAAACGTACAGGTTGCGCGCGCCGGGCAGGGTTGCCCGCCAGCGGGCCAGGGTGGCCGCCGCCTGTTCCAGCACCCACTGGCCGATGCGCAGGATCAGCCCCGTTTCCTCGGCCATGGGAATGAACCGGGCGGGCGGCACCGCGCCTTCCGTGGGGTGCCGCCAGCGCACCAGCGCCTCGAAGCCCAGCAGCCGTGCGCCGTCCACGTCGAACACCGGTTGGTATTCCAGGTACAGCTGCTTGCGGCGCATGGCCATGGAAAGATCGCCTTCCAGGGTCATCATTTCCATGGTGTGGCGGTGCATGGCCTGGTTGAACACCCGGAACCGCCCCTTGCCCTGGGCTTTCGCCTGGTACATGGCGATGTCCGCGTCGCGCAGCAGTGCATCGGCGGTATCGTACCCCTGGGTGCGCAGCACCATGCCGATGCTGGCGGACGTACGCACCACCTTGGTGCCCATGCGCACCGGGCGTTCCAGCGCGGCCAGCAGGCGACGGGTGATCTGCACGACGCGCCGGGGCGAATCCACGTCTTCCAGCAGCAGGGCAAACTCGTCGCCACCAAGGCGGGCCACGGTGTCGCCCGCGCGCACCACCGGGCGCATGCGCCGGGCCACTTCCACCAGCAGGTTGTCGCCCGTGGTGTGGCCGTGGCTGTCGTTGATGAACTTGAAGCGGTCCAGGTCCAGCATCAGCACGGCAAAGCGGTAGCTGTCGTTGCGGCGGCGGCGCTGGATGGCCCTATCGATGCGGTCCAGCAGCAGGGCGCGGTTGGGCAGACCGGTAAGCGGGTCGTGCAGGGCGAGATGGGTCAGCATTTCCTCGCCCTGCTTGCGTTCAATGGCCACGGCCACCTGTTCGGCCACCGGCACCATCAGTTCCGCGTCGCGGGCCGAGAAGAATTCCGAATCCTCGTAGTGTTGCACCACCATGGCCCCGATGACCTTGCCCCGCGAGCGCAGTGGGGTGCCCAGCCAGGCCGCCGGGCGCGCCCCGAATACCGGGCGCGCCTCGATGTCGTCGCTGTGCAGGTGCACCTGCCTGCCGGTGCGGATGACCTCCAGCGTGGGGCTTTGCACGGCGGGGTCGGAAATGCGCTCCACCGGGTTGTAGCGGGCGTCGCGCTCGTCGGCGAAGTAGGCGAAGTCCAGCCGGTCTTCCGGTTCATTGACGAGGGCGATGAAGAAGTTGGGCGCCTGCACGTGGCGGCGCAGGGCCGCATGGATGGACAGGAACAACTCGTCCAGGTCGCGCGTTTCGTTGATGGCGTTGGCGATGTGGAACAGGATGCCCGCGATGGCGTCGCCCTGCTTGTGGTCGGTGATGTCGGCCAGGGCCCCGGCCACCCGGGTCAGCCGTCCGCCGGGGCCGCGCCGGGCCGCGCC
>NZ_VSMK01000037.1 GCF_011682075.1 Nitratidesulfovibrio liaohensis | reverse complement strand
GACGCTGGCCTTTGCGGCGCCCGCCGCACGGGCCGAGGAACCGGCGCTGGTGGCTCTTCGTGACGCGGTGCGCGCCGCATGGGGCGTGGGGGGCGGGAGCGCCGCCCCTACAGCACGCTGACGTAGGAATACATGACCACGAAGTGGCAGAAGCTGCCCGCCATCACGAACAGATGGAATATCTCGTGGAAGCCGAAGTACCGGAAGCGGTTGGGGCGCTTCAGCGCGTAGATCACCGCGCCCACCGAATAGAATGCGCCGCCCGCCACCAGCCAGGCCAGCGCCCCGGCCTGCAGGTTCATGACCAGCGGGTAGATGCCCGCCAGCGCCATCCATCCCATGCCCAGGTAGATGCCCGTGGACACCCAGCGCGGCGCGTGCAACCAGAACACCTTGGTGAAGATGCCCGCCACGGCCACCGCCCACACGCAGCCGAACAGCGACCAGCCCCACGGCCCGCGCAGCGGGATGAGGCAGATGGGCGTGTAGGTGGCCGCGATGTAGACGAAGATCATGGAATGGTCCACGCGGCGCATCAGGCGCACGCCCCGTTCCGGCAGGGGCAGCCAGTGGTACAGGGTGCTGGCCGTGTACAGCAGCACCATGGACACCCCGAAGACGGAAAAGGTCACCACATGCCACGGCAGCAGGGGGGAGGCGGCGCGCACCACCAGCAGCACCGTGCCCAACACGGCCAGCAGCGCGCCGATGCAGTGGGTAAGGCCGCTGACCGGGTCGCGCAGGCTGGACACCATGCGGCGCAACAATGACGCGGTGGGGGATGGGTGCAGGGCTGCGGTCATGCGGGTGTCCTCCTGACGGGGGCACGGGGAAGGGGCGTGGCATGCGCGGATGCCGGGCGGGACATGGCGGGCTGCATATGCCGGGCGGAATGCTCCGCCGCATGGATCTGACATAGCCGGTTTTGGGCGCGCCGTCACGCGGGGGCGGCCGCTGCGGGGGCCGCAAGGGACATGGGGAAAAGCAAGGGCGGAATGCCCGCGCCCCGTGTTGGGGGCACGCGCATTCCGCCCGAAGATGCGGTGTTGGGCCGTTTCGGTGCCGGGCCTATTAGGTGTCCGGTCGGCCTTCTTCGCGGCCCACGCCCAGCAGGGCCAGGGCAAAGTCGCCGCCGTCGAAGGGGCGCAGGTCTTCCATCTTTTCGCCAAGGCCCACGAAGGTGATGGGAATGCCGAACTGCATGGCCACCGCCACCACGATGCCGCCCTTGGCCGTGCCGTCCAGCTTGGTAAGCACTATTTCGTCCACCCCGCAGGCCTCGTTGAACAGCTTGGTCTGCGACAGGGCGTTCTGGCCGGTGGTGGCGTCTATGACCAGGATGGAGCGGTGCGGCGCGCCGGGGTGCTTGCGTTCCAGAATCCGGCGGATCTTGTGCAGTTCTTCCATCAGGTTGACCTTGGTGTGCAGGCGGCCCGCCGTGTCCACGAACACGATGTCGTAGCCGCCCGCCAGCGCCACGTCCATGGCCTCGAAGGCCACGGCAGCCGGGTCGGATCCGGCGGACTTGGCGTGAAAGTCCGCGCCCACTCGTTTGGCCCACACTTCCAGCTGTTCGATGGCCGCCGCGCGGAAGGTGTCCGCCGCGGCGATGAGCACCTTCTTGCCCTGCATGCGGGCGCGGTGGGCCAGCTTGGCGATGGTGGTGGTCTTGCCCACGCCGTTGACGCCGATCATCAGCACCACCTCGGGCGGGGTCACGGCGGCGATACGTCGCGGCGCGCGGAAGATGTCCTGCAGTTCCTCGCGCAGCAGGTCGCGGAAGGCGGCGGGGTCGTCGGTGCCCGCCTTGCGGGCGCGTTCCTTCAGGCGTCCCGTCAACTGCATGGCGGGCTCGAAGCCCACGTCGGCCATGATCAGGATTTCTTCCAGCTCTTCCCAGAACTTGGCGTCGATGCGGCCATGCGAGGCCAGCAGGGCGTCGATGCGGCCGGTGATCTGCTCGCGCGTGCGGGCCAGCCCCTCGGTCAGTTTCAGGAACAGGCGGTTGCGTTCGTCTTCCTCGTCTTCCAGGTCAAGGGCGAGGGCCAGCCGGTATTGCAGTTCGGAGCGGAAGTCACCCACGTAGCGGTAGTCCATGGCGGCAAGCCAGCGCCGGAAGTCGGCGATGAAGGCTTCGGCCTCGGCCTCCGGGGTTTCCAGCGCGGCGAACAGGAAGCGCAGCCGTTCCCACAGCGTATCGTCCGCCTCGTCCACCCCGGTCAGCACGTGGCCCAGCCACACCGAAAGGCGCGGCTCGGACTGGCGCAGGGCGCGGGCCAGTTCCGCACGCCAGGGGGCGTCCTGTGCGCCGGGTGCCGTAAGTGCGCCGGTGGCGGCGTCCTGGGTGGCGGCGTTTTGGGGGGCGTCGTCCTGGGGGGCGGCTGCCGGTGCCGTGGGCGCGTCCGCCTCGCGGGGCGTCCACAATTTCTTGATGGCGCTGAAGAAACCCATATGTCGTCCTCCAGATGTGGGGGAAGTGGCGGTGGGGAGCGTCGGTGCGGACCGTCGTTGCGAGGGGCGGTGTCCGCCTCACCGGACCGGCGGCGGCAGCCTGCCGGTCACGGGGCCGCCACAACTTTGCCCAGAACCCCCGGCGAGTCAAGGTTGCCGGGAACCGGACCTCATCTGACCAGTGGCATCCCCTGCGGCCCGGCCGAATCCACGGTCCTGTCTGCCAGCCCGGCCCGGCAAACCCGTCCCGCCTTCCCCCCATCCGCCTCTCCGGTCCACTGGCCTGTCGGCTGCCCAGCCGGAAGGAAGTGCCCCATCCGGGGATCGGCATTTCCGTCGCGCCATTGCCCTGCCGCTCTTTCCATCGCATGGCGCATCGTGTACGCTGTCAGAAACCGGAAGGCCGATGCGCCGCCGTGCGCCCCGCGCGGGGCGCCACGTGCGGGGCGCGCCCCTCCGAGACAGGCGACGGGGACATGACGCCCGCATGAGCAACACCACCGCCAGCAAAGGACTCTCCGTCCCGGACATCATCAAGGGGCGCTCGCTGTCGCGCGACCTCACCGTGAGCCTCGTGGTGCTGGCAATGGTGGTGGTGGCGGCGCTGTTTTCGTTCGTCTACGTGCAGATTTCGCGCGACATGCTGCACGAGGTGGACCGCAAGGCCGACGAATACATCACCCGCCTGGCCGACATCCTGTCCATTCCCATGTGGAACTTCGATGCACGCACCATGGACCAGATCGGTTCGGTGTTCGCGCAGTACGAACTGATCAACGAAATCCATATCGAGGACGCCCAGGGCAACACCCTGTTCCGGGTGCGCAAGGGCGCGGACCCCGACGCCACCGTGTTCCGCGAGCGGGCCGTGCGCTTCGAGTCGGAGACCATCGGCCGGGTGTCCATGGTGGTAA
Organism: Nitratidesulfovibrio liaohensis; assembly: GCF_011682075.1. GTDB lineage: Bacteria > Desulfobacterota > Desulfovibrionia > Desulfovibrionales > Desulfovibrionaceae > Cupidesulfovibrio > Cupidesulfovibrio liaohensis. Next base: position 5,485 of record NZ_VSMK01000037.1, on the reverse strand, counting down.
CCCTGCAGGACTACCGGCGCAGCCTGGAGCGGCTGCTGAAGGCCAGCGCCCTGATCATGGGCAGCGTGCTGGTGGTGCTGCTGGCCTCCACCGGGGTGCTGCTGCGCGTGTTTCTGCGCCGCCCGCTGGAGGCGCTGCAATCGGGCATGGACCAGATTGCCCGGGGCGATTTTGCCTACGACATGGGATCCATCGCCCATGCCGAGCTGGCCCAGATCGCCGAGAATTTTTCGCGCATGTGCAGCCAGGTGGAGCAGCGCGAGAATGAACTGCACGCCATCAACACCAAGCTGCAGGAAGAGATACAAAGCCGCCGCCAGACCGAACAGGCCCTGCGCGCCAGCGAGGAACGCTACGCCCTGGTGGTGGGCGGCACCAGCGACGGTATCTGGGACTGGGATCTCATCACCAACACCGTCTATTTTTCGCCGCGCTGGAAATCCATCATCGGCTACGAAGACCACGAAGTGCCCAACCGTCTGGACCAGTGGAAGGTGCGGGTGCATCCCGACGACCTGGATACCGTGCTGCACGCCCATGACGACTACCTTGCCCGCCGCGTGCCCGAGTTTCAGGTGGAATACCGCATGCGCCACAAGGACGACAGCTACCGCTGGATTCTGGGGCGCGGCGCGGCCCTGTGGGATTCCAACGGGGTGCCCGTGCGCATGGCCGGGGCCCACACCGACATTACCACCCGCAAGGAAGTGGAACAGGAACTGCGCGAGGCCAAGAACAACCTCGACAACATCCTGAACGCCATGCCCTCGATCATTGTCGGGGTTGACCAGTCCGGCAGCATCACCCTGTGGAACCGCACGGCGGAACGCGTCACCAGCCTCTCGCGCGACGCCGTGCTGGGCCGCCCCGTGGGCGAGGCCCTGCCCGACTTCGGTTTTCTGCTGGACGAAATCCGCCGCTCCATCGCGGAGGGCGGCACCATCTCTCTGGACAAGACGCCCGTGCCGGGCCCCGGCGTCACCCGTTACTTCGACATCGTCATCTACCCCGTGGTTTCGCGGGGCAGCTTTGGCGCCGTGGTGCGCCTGGACGACATCACCGGCCGCATCCGCATCGAGGAGATGATGGTGCAGACCGAGAAGATGCTGTCGGTGGGCGGGCTTGCGGCGGGCATGGCGCACGAGATCAACAACCCCCTCGGCGGCATCCTGCAGGGGGCGCAGAACATCCAGCGCAGGCTGGACCCGGATTTCGCCCCCAACGTGGTGGCTGCGGAAGAGTCGGGCTGCTCCATGGATTCCATCCGGGGCTATCTGGACCGCCGGGGCATCCTGCGTTTTCTGGAGGGCATCCGCGAATCGGGCAACCGCGCGGCCAACATCGTGTCCAACATGCTGGAATTCAGCCGCCGCAGCGAATCGCGCTGGCAGCGGGTGTCGCTGCCCTATCTGGTGGACCGCACCCTGGAACTGGCGGCCAACGACTACGACCTGAAGAAGAAGTACGACTTCCGGCACATCGACATCGTGCGCGACTTTGCGGCGGACCTGCCCGACCTGCCGTGCATGCCCACCGAAATCGAACAGGTGCTGCTGAACCTGTTCAAGAACGCGGCCCAGGCCATGCACCTGCGCGGTGACAGGCCCGACCCGCCGCGCATCTCGGTAAGCCTGCGCCACGAGGGGGGCATGCTGCGCATCGACGTGGCCGACAACGGCCCCGGCATGGAAGAGGACGTGCGGCGCAGGGTGTTCGAACCGTTCTTCACCACCAAGAGCGTGGGCGAGGGGACGGGCCTGGGGCTTTCGGTGTCCTACTTCATCATCACCACCAACCACGGCGGCACCTTTACCGTGGAATCCGAGCCGGACCGGGGCACCGTATTCACCCTGCGGTTGCCGGTGGATCAGCGCCACATAACCACCTAGGGCGTATCGCCCTGCGAGTCACCTCATCCCGCCTCTTTTGACGCCGCGCCGCACGCGCGGCGTTTTTGCGTGATGCCAGCCCGCCACCAGCCTGCCCCTGCCCGGCGCGTCCACCCCCTCGGTCACCCCTGCGCCAAAAGGCCGTCGCGTCGCGCCCCCCAACGCGTTTGTCCTTGCCATGCCCTGCAAATGTTTCTACATGTCTCCGCTCGGCACTGCACGATGTGGACAAGGGCGGCCAACAGCCGCCCGCCTTTGGCGCGCGAGGGAACGCGGCCCGGTAACGGGCGGCGTGCGCGCCGGGTTGTCGCACGGCCATTTCGGGCCGCATGCATATCGGAGGCACTGTGTTCCGTGTTCTTCTGGCCGCGCTGCTCTGCGTCGCGGCATGGTCCCCTTTTGCCGAAGCCGCGGGCTTCGCCATGTACGAATTCAGCGCGCGGGGCAACGCGCTGGGCGGCGCCATGACGGCGCGCCGGGCCGACCCATCGTCCATCGCCTTCAACCCCGCCCTGGTCACCCAGCTGGAGGGCACGCAAACCCTGGCCGGGGTCACCGTGGTGGCCCCGCAGGTGTCCGTGGACGTCAACGGCGACACCACCGACGCGGAATCCAACATGTGGACCATCCCGCACGCCTACGCCACCACCCAGATCAACGACAACCTGTTCCTGGGCGTGGGCACCTTCTCGCGCTTCGGCCTGGGCACGGAGTATCCGTCCAGTTGGGCGGGCCGCACCGAATTGCAGTCGGTGAACATCCAGTCCATGTCGGTGAATCCGGTGCTGGGCGTGCGCAACGGCGATTTCGCGTTCGGCTTCGGCGTCGAGGCCATGTGGTTCGAGTACGACCAGAAGCAGGCCACCGCCGTGGGCGCCACGGACATCGATGGCAGGGTCAAGGGCGACTCGACCGGCTTCGGCCTGAACGGCGGCGCCTGGTGGAAGGCCACCGACAGCGTGGCCCTTGGGGCCAGCTTCCGCACGCCCATCAAGCAGGACCTGGAAGGCAGGGCCACCTTCGACAAGAACGGGGCGGCGGTTCCCGCGTCCTGGTTCAGGGACACCGATGCCGAAGGCTCCGTGACCCTGCCCGGCGAAGTGCGCGTGGGCGTGGCGTGGGAGCCGGACGACCGCTGGAGCGTGGCCCTGGACGTGACCCGCACCTTCTGGAGCAGCTACGACGAACTGCGCATCGGTTATGGCGCTCCGTTGGCCCCCGGCGTAACCGAAAGCCTGAAGACCACCGAGTGGCGCGACGTGTGGCGGCTGGGCCTTGGCGTGGAGTACCGCCTGACCGACATGGTGGACCTGCGCGCGGGCTACGTCTACGACTGCTCACCCGTGAATTCCGACCATCTCGACTTTCTGGTGCCCGCCAATGACCGCCAACTGTACAGCGTGGGCGTGGGCCTGCACGATGGGCCGTGGCGGGTGGACGTTTCGTATACCTACCTGTGGATCAAGGGCCGGGACGGCGAGGTGCGCAGCGATGACGGCACCGTCTACGACGTGCGCTTCCATGATGGGGATGCGCATCTCGTTGGCCTCTCCGCTGGCTGGGAATTCTAAGGGCGCAAGGGGCCTTTTGCCCTCTTCCGTCGTCAGAAGCCTTTTTTATTCCGGTCACGCACGGAAGAGTGCGCTCCCTGCATAAAAAAGAGCTTCTTCCTAGGTAGAGGACAAAAATCCTCCTTGCGCCTTCATGTACAGGCGAGGGGAGTGAGTGGAGATGAAAATGGGAGGAACCGCGAGGTTCCTCCCATTTGGTTTTGTGTATCTTGAGAGGCCGTTTTCAAATTAGGATTTTTGCTCGTTGGCGAGGAAAACGAGCCTGCCATGAGGGAGTGCCCTAGCCGTTGGATGAGCGAAGCGAATCTTACGGATAGGGACCGCAACGCGTACTCTTGCTGTATTCGGCCGAGCCTTAGCCGTTAGGCAAGCGCGCAGCGCGAGTCTTACGGCTAAGGACAGCAGAGCCATGGCAGGCGAAGTGTGACCGCGTTGCGCACGATGGCCGTAGGGCTCGCAAGCTCGCCCAACGGCCACGCTTCGCGCCCTTCGGGTCGGACGCCAACGGGCAAAAAGACAATTTGAATGCGGCCTCTAGATCAGCTTGTCGAAGATCAGCTTGTACGTGGCGCGGATGTGCAGGGCCAGGCGCAGGCGCAGGGCCTTGGCCTCGGCGTCGCCCAGCGACAGCAGGGACACCAGGTGGTGAGCCGCCTCGGAGAAGTCGGCATCGCCCTTGTGTTCCAGCATGCCCACGTAGCCGCGCACCTTTTCGGTCAGCGCGGCGGCCTCCTTGCGGGCGGCATTGCGCGTGGGCGTCTGCTGGAAGCGTTCCAGGAACGTTTCGAAGATTACCTCGTGGTCGTCCGGGAACGATCTGCGCAAGGCCAGCCGCCACAGGGCGATGAACAGGGCACGCAGGTCCTGCAACGCGCGTTTGCGCCGCATGAACTGCATGCGTCCGATGCCCATTGCGTCGATTTCCGGCGTAAAGTCGAAGGAATCGAGCAGGGCGGCGAAGTTGTCCATGACCTCTTCGACGGTATAGGCGGGCGATGTGCTCATGCCCGGCAGCGGCCCGGCGCTCATTCGGCGTCGGCCTCCGCTTGGTGGGCCGTACCTGCGTCCGTACCTTCGGTCGCAGCCCCGGCGGGCTTTTTGCGGCGGCGGCGCCTGCGGCGTTTGGCGGGCGTGGCCGCATTGCCGGGGGTAGCGTCATTCGCCCTGTTTCCGACGGACTGCTCGTCGAATTCGTCATCGAATTCGTCATCGAATTCGTCGGAGCCTTCCAGGGCCTGTGTCAGCACGGGCTGCACCGGTGCAGAGGCCGCCTTGGGGGTCACCTTGGGCTTTGCGGCGGCCTTGCCCCCGGATCGGCCGGATTGGCCGGGCTCGGCCTGCGCCCGAGCCCCGGAGGGCAGCCGCTGGCCGAACACGCTGCCCACTGCCGAAGAGGAGCCGCGCACGTCGTCCAGACGGTCGTCGTCATCGCTCAGGTAGTCTTCCAGCAGCAGGGGCATGCCGTCGTCTTCGTCCTCGTCCCTTGCGGGGGCCTTGGCGCGGGGCTTGCTCCCGGTCGCGGCCTTGCCTGCGGACGCGGCCTTGTCCTTTTCGGTGCTGGCGGCTTCGGCCTTGCCTTTGCCACGGCGTGCACCGCGCGCGGGCTTGGCCGCTATGACTTCGTCAGTAGCCTCGTGAGTATCGGAATCAACGGAGCCGGATGCGTCGGCGGCCTCGGCCTTGTCAGTGGATGTCTGGGCGGCCTTGGCAGCCTTGCCGCGTGCGGGGCGCGCGGGCTTGCCCTTGGCGGGCTTGTCCGCCGGAGCATCTTCCGCCGTGTCGTCAGCGGATGCAACGGGTGCATCGGCCTTGGCGGGTCGGGGTTCCTTGCGCGGTCTGGGGGCTTCGGGCGACGTTCTGGGCGCTTCGGGCGCGGCGGTCATGCCGTCATCCCGTGGATCGTCGGCACCGTCCGCACCGTCCGCGATGTCGTTCTCGTAATCCTGAGTGGCGACGGCGGCCTGCCCGTCTTCCTGCGCGGTGCGGGCCTCGGCGTCACGGCGGCGCTTGCGGCCACGGCCACGC
>NZ_VSMK01000036.1 GCF_011682075.1 Nitratidesulfovibrio liaohensis | reverse complement strand
GGCAGCACAGCTCGCCGTCCGGGCCGATGCGCTCCATGATGGCGGCGGAGTGGCCGCCAAGGCCCACGGTGCCGTCCAGGTATCGGCCGCCGGGGCGGGGGGCCAGCGCTTCCAACACCTCGTCCAGCAGCACGGGCACGTGCAGCGCGGCGGCGCGAGCCCCTTCCGTGGAAACGGAGGCGGCCTGCGGTGTGGTGGAGTCGGGTGCGCCGGTCATTGCGTTGTCCTGTGGTTATTGAGGGGCTGTGCCCTGCCGGGCCTAAAGGGAAAGTTCTATGCCACTGTCGGCCAACTCCGCAGCCACGTCGTCGAAGTCCTGCGCCACGATGCCGTCGAAGCGGCCCTGGTCCCAGATTTCGAAGCGGCTGCCCTGGCCCAGCAACACCACGTCCTTGGTGATACCCGCGTAGTCCATGTGCGAACGCGAAATGCGCACCCGGCCCTGACCGTCCAGTTCCATGAGTTCGGCGCTGCCGATGACCAGGCGGCGGAAGTCGCGCATCTTGCGTGAAGGGTTCTTGAGAGTGGAGAACTTGCGCTCGAAGTCTTCCCAGTCGGGCAGGGGGTAGCCCATGACGCAGTCGTCGAAGCTGGTCAGCACCAGCTTGCCGCCATCGGCACGCGACACGAGAATGTCGCGAAAATCCGGCGGCAGCATCAGTCGGCCCTTGGGGTCGAGACTGCGGTGGGAACGGCCTCTGAACAACATGAAAACACCACTTGCCTGTCATCTCAAGCTGTTGCGCGGAGTGTCGAAACTACGGACCCTGCTTCCACCGTTTCCCTCGCGTACCGCCGGGGGATGTTTCATCGGAGGGAAGGGGCCTTTTCCTGGAGACTCTACCACCTTTTACCACAATTTCCCACTTTCTCTATGATATGTTTGGCACTGTCAAGCCGTGGGCTCCGGCAGAGTCTAGAAAATTTCTAACGGGAGTTTCCCCGCACGAGACTCCATCGATATTAAAAGTCATTTCAGACAGATGTATCGGCAAAGCGCCCCACTCCAAAGGCCGCGCAACCCCCCTCATGCAAAGCCACGCGTGCGTTGCCGCACGGCATTCCGGGGCACCCGATGGCCCGTCCCTTCCCCCTTGTGATGCGTTGCCCCGGCCTGCCCTGATATTTTTACGAAACGCATGAGGACACAAAGGGTATCGGCACGATATACGGGGGTATCCGCCACGCGCCCCCGCAGGGCCGACGGCCCCCTTCACGACGCACAAACGGCTTGACAAGATACAACTTATTGCACAGGGGTGGATCATGAGAACGAAGATAATCGCCACCATAGGTCCGGCATCGCGCTCGCGTGAGGTGCTTTCGCGCCTCATCACCGCTGGAGTGCGCATCTTTCGACTCAACTTTTCCCACGGCAGCGCGTCCATGTTCGTGGATCTGGTGCGTCTGCTGCGCGAACTGGAAGCTGAATGCGGCAGCCCGGTAACCATCCTGCAGGATCTTTCCGGCCCCAAGATCCGCATCGGCGAAATTCCGGATGGCGCCATTTCCGTAGGCAAGGGCGACCGCGTGCTGCTGGGCCCCAAGGCCCCTGCCGGCGCCGTGCTGCCGTTCATCCCCTTCACCAATCAGCCGGTGCTGAACGGGCTGGAGGCCGGTGACCGGCTGGTGCTGTCCGACGGCGGTTTGCAGTTCCGTGTGCTGGGCACCGCGCCCGAAGGGTGCTTTGAGCTGGAGGCCGACAACAGCGGCATCATCACCTCGCGCAAGGGCCTGGCCCTGCCCGGCAAGTCGGTGCGGCTGCCCGCCCTGACCGAAAAGGACCGCAAGGACCTGGCCGACGGCCTGGAACTGGGCGTGGACGCAGTGGCCCTGTCCTTCGTGCAGACGCCGGAAGACATCCGCGACGCCAAGGAGATCATCGCGGCCAGCGGTCGCAAGCACATTCCCGTCATCGCCAAGCTGGAACGCCAGAACGCCGTGGACCGTCTGGACGACATTCTGGCCGAGGCCGACGTGATCATGGTGGCCCGCGGCGACCTGGGCGTGGAATGTCCCCTGCCCGCCCTGCCCGCCATGCAGAAGCGCATCATCCGCGCCTGCAACCGCGCGGCCAAGCCGGTCATCGTGGCCACCCAGATGCTGCTGTCCATGGTCAACAGCCCCTCCCCCACCCGCGCGGAAACCACCGACGTGGCCAACGCCGTGCTGGACGGGGCCGACTGCGTGATGCTTTCCGAAGAAACGGCCATGGGCAACTTTCCCGTGGAGACCGTGGAATTCATGAAGGAAATCGCTGCCAAGGCGGAAGAACTGCACTTCGAGACGCAGCGTCTTGCCGAACCGGCAGACGAAAAGGGCACGGCGGACTTCCTGGCCTACGCCGCCTGCCTGCTGGCGGAAAAAACCGGCGCCAAGGGCATCGTTTCGCACAGCATGACCGGCGCATCCGCGCGGCTCATCTCGTCGCGTCGGCCGCGCCAGATGGTCTGGGCCCTGACGCCCGACCAGGCCGCCCTGCGCGCCCTGAACTTCTCGTGGGGCATCGTGCCGCAGGACATCCCGGTGGACATCCCCGGCCACGTGGCACGGGCCGAGCGCTTCGTGGATACCGCGCCCGACTTCGAAAAGGGTGACAACGTGGTCATCACCGCCGGGCAGCCCAAGGCGGGCCGCAAGCCGCGCGGCACCAACATGGTGAAGATCTACAGAAAATAACGAAAGACCCCGTCCGGTCCCGCCCGGCAACCGTCAGAACGGCCCGATGGGCCTGGATCATCCGAACGGGCGAAATGGGCGGTGCGGGCGGTGCGGATTGAACGGTCCGGGCGCTCCGGCACACGGCACGTCACGCGAACACCACAAGGGAGCTACCCACGGTGAAGGCAACCATCCCCGACAACATCTCCGAGGAATACTACCAGATCAGCACGGAGATTCTGTCGAGCTTTCCCAAATACCGTCCCCCGGTGGATCTGTTCCGCTTCCGCGAGGATATCGCGCAGTTGCAGCCGTATACCCGCAAGGGGGCCCGGCTTACCAACGAACAGGTGGAAGAAGTGCAGCGCATGTGCGAGGCGGGCGACCTGTTCGTCTCGCGCTCGGACCATCCCATCTATTCGCAGCACATCGTGCACCAGCTCGATCTGGTGCTGGTGGACAAGAACCTGAAGGAAGGCGAGGTCGCCGACATCTTCCAGCAGGCGCTGGCCCTGCGGGTGAACGAATTCATCGACCAGCCGGTGAAGCCGGTGTTCGAGGTGCTGTACCGCGACGTGATGGTACTGACCGAATACCTGTGGCAGGACAAGCACCGGGTAAAACAGTTCATGCGCCGCCTGCACCGCGAACATTCGCTGGCCAAGCACTCGCTGAACACCCTTTCGGTGGGGCTGTGGCTGCTGGTCACCTCCATGGGCGACAACCTGAAGCGCCGCGACCTCGATCGGGCGGCGCTGGCCCTTTTGCTGCACGACCTGGGCATGGCCAAGGTGCCCGCGTTCATCCTGTCCAAGTCCACCCCGCTGAAGCCCGACGAAAAGGACAAGATCCCCCTGCACCCGCTGGTGGGGGCCAAAATCATGCACAAGATGGGGCTGGCTTTCGACGAATTGCGCCAGTGCACCCTGGAACACCACGAACGGCTGGACGGTTCCGGCTACCCGCAGAAGCTGAAGGGCGAGCAGATCAGCCGGTTGGGCCGCATCTGCGCCGTGGCCGATTCGTTTTCGGCCATGATCAGCGCGCGCCCCCACGCCCCGGCCAAGGAACTGGTGCCCGCCGTTCAGGAACTGGCGGCGGACAAGGCGCGCTACGATGCGCGCTACACCTCGCTGCTGCTCAATGCGCTGGTGACCAACGCCTTTGGCACCACAGGCAAGCCCAAGGCCGAAGCCCCGGCCAAGGCCCCTGCCAGGGCCCCTGCCAGGGAATGACGTTCCGGCCTGACACCCCTCCGGCCTGATCGCGCCAAGCCTGACGACAACGCCGGGCCGCCAGACATTCCGCGCGTTGCGCCGCAGGCGCCCCCCCCACACGCCTCTCCGCCCCGCACGATAGAAACGGGCCGCCCCCTTGCGGGAGCGGCCCTTTTGCATCGGCAGGAACAGGTCGGCAATGATGGGAACTGGTAAAACAGGCACCGCAGTCAGTACAGGCGGGCCAAATGGCCTTGGCGAATCATGCCTCTCACGCGGAGCATGCGGCACGCGAGGTCACGCGGCACGCGGCGATGCCTGGCCGCACGAAGGCAACAAGGCCCTAGGCGCGGCTGATGATCTCGCCGCTGATCTCGCGAAACACGTCGTTGATCATGATGACGCCCAGCACCTTGCCCGCCTCGGTCACCACGGCGTAACTGCGCCCCTTCTTCACGAAGCTTTCCAGCACCACCAGCAGCGGATCGTCGGGGGCCACCTGGGTCATGTCGCGGTCCATGACATCGCGCACCTTGGTGGAACCGGCCACCTTGCAGGCATTGCGGTAGATGCGGTCGAAGCCGTCTTCCTCTATGCCGCGCAACGAACCGCTGCGCAGCAGCGAATCTTCCATGAAGCGCACAGTGTCCCACACCGAAAGCGCACCGCGCAGCATGTCGCGCTCGTCATACACCAGGGCGCACAGGCAACCCGCCCCGCCCCCGCCGTCGGGTCCCACGCAGGAACTGAGCTTGCGCATGGCCTCGGCCAGCGAATCGTCCTCGCGCAGCTTGGGGAATTCCTCCCGCACGATGTCCCAGGCACGCTTTCGCAACAGCATCGATACTCTCCTCGCAATGTGTTCGTGGGCATCATCAGGCCGACCGGAGCGTCAGCGGAGCATTCGCGAAGTTTCCGGGGCCGCACCGGCCTCTCGACGGAATCAGGCCGGGATGGGGCATGGCGTCATCGTTATCAAAACTCGCCCCGCTTGTCTTCTCTTTCACAAGCCCTGCGGGCGGATGCGATGCGGGAACGTCACCACACTCCGCACATCTGGCGCGGCATCCTGCCGCAAGTCAGGAGAAGCCGTGACCATACCGGGCGAGCAGGTGGTGTCGGCGCAAGAGCGCATTTTGGCTTCTGCCGAGGAAGAACACGGCTTGAGGGAGCACAGAGAGGTAAACCCCGCCCACGCCAACGCTACAGGCGAGGCCCGTGCAGGTGGGGATTTTGTTCTCTGCCAAGGAAGAACGCCGTTCCATGAAGGGAGTGTACTTTTGTGGTACTCGACCGGAATGAAACGGAGTTCTGACGCTGGCAGAGGGCAAAAGCCACCCTGCACGGGCCTCGCCTAGTCGAAATCGGCGAAAAGAGCCCCAACATGCAACGGCCCCAGCGTCACCCGGCGGTACTCGCCGCGCAGCCGCGCGATGGCCTCTTGCAGATGGCTGGACGTCACGCCGTTGCGCACCGATGTGTGCGCCTCGATGAAGGCGGCCAGGGTGTCGCAGGCCTTGACCAGGCGGCCGTCCTTGGGATCCAGAGCGTCGATGTTGCAGGAAGACTGCAACTCGTCGAAGGTCACCTTGCGGACCACGGCCGCCGTCCCAGCCGGTGCGCCGTCGGGAGCGGGTTCGCGCACGGTCTCGTCGAACTCCGAGCCGGTGGCCAACCCCAGGAAGTAGCCCAGGCGGCTGGCCACGTCGCCGTAGCCCGCCTTGTCCAGCAGCGAGAACACCCGCTCCTGCATTTCCTGCTCTTCATACTGCCGGATGAGTTCGGGCAATTGCTTCACGGAGCGCTTCACCGGCGAAATGATGTCGCGGGTCAGCACTTCCGGCAGGTCGTGGAACAGGCCGCAGAAAAAGTTGTTCAGGCGCCGGGCGGGACAGGCACCCACGGCGATGCTGAAGAAATAGGCATAGCAGGCCACGATGAACATGTGCCCGATGACCGAGGTTTCAGGAATGCGCGGGGTCTGGGACCAGCGTTTCTGAAAGCGCAGTTGCCCGCACAGGTTGGCGAAACGCCCCAGCGCGTTGCTGGATCCGCCGATGAGTTCGGGCACCCCGGCCAGGTCGGCCATGGCGGTCAGGCGGGTCTGGAACGAGCCGTCGATGTCCGGCATCTCGTCGTCGAACGTGTTCAGCGGCTTGATGAGGTTGAATTCCCAGCCACTGGCGTAGAGGTGCGCGGCGGTCAGGATGCGGTCGGCCAGGGTGTTCTTTTCGCGGCGGCGGATGTACGTCAGCAGGCGCTGCCAGAAATCCTCGTCCAGCGGGCGCACGATGTGTTCCAGTTCTTCCGCCACCCACTCGGTAAGTTCGCTGTAATGGGCCTCGTTCTCTTTTATGCGGTAGAACACCGGTGGCTTGATGTCGGTGATGACCAACCGGTAGAAGTAGTCGAACAGCCCGCCCTCCACCACTTCGGCCCCAAGTCGCAGCCGTTCTTCGGCGGGCATGCCGCGAGTATTCAGCTGCAGCAGCAGCCAGGCCACGATCATCTTGTGGGCCTGCTTGTCCACCTCCATCAGTTCCACGGGCCGCAGCTTGTCGTTCCACCGCTTCATGTACGCACCGGAAAAGACGAACTGGAGCAGGCTTTTGCGAATGCTGGGCATGGGTCCTCCCGAGGGTGTTCAAGAAAATCTCTTGGCAATGTATGCGGTCATGGTGTAAATCTCAAGGGTTAGAAGCGATACGCTTCGGGTTCACGCCACATACGCCCTCCGGACGGTCCAAGCCAACCTTCCGACGGTGTTTCTTGCGGCGCCTGCCCGGTGCCGCCCCGCCCGCCGCTTTCGGCGCCATCAAGCGGGGCCAGTCGTCCGCTCCCCAGGCCCGCCGCCCCGTTAGGCGCGCCAGTGGGACCGAAGTGTGGACGACCGCCAGGCGAACCCCCTGCGTTTCCGCGACTTGCACCGGGACTGCCCGCACAAAGCCTGACCGCAGGCGAAAGGCACCCCGGCCCATCCGGTCCAGACCGGTACGGCAAGCATCGCACGCATGATGCCACCCTGCGGGGGCGGCATCGTCCGTCGCGCGTTTCCACGCCCTTTTTCTATTGACAAGGGGCGGGGAACCCAATACATAGACCGTTCTTTCGAGCTCGCACAGGAGTACGCTCTGATGAAAACGTTCAGCCCCACGCCCGAGAACATCAACCGCGAATGGTTCGTGGTCGATGCCTCCGACCTGGTTCTCGGCCGCCTTGCCACCCAGATCACGCATCGCCTGCGTGGCAAGCACAAGCCCGAGTTCGCCCCGCACATGGACAACGGCGACTTCATCGTCGTGGTCAACTGCGAAAAGATCAAGGTCACCGGCAACAAGCTTGCCGACAAGAAATACTACCGTCACTCCGGGTATGTCGGCGGTCTTCACGAGATCACCCTCGAGAAGCTGCTCGCCTCCCATCCGGAACGCGTGCTGATGAACGCCGTGCGGGGCATGCTGCCCAAGAACCGGCTTGGCCGCGCCATGCTGAAGAAGCTCAAGGTCTACGCTGGCCCCGAGCATCCGCATGCCGCCCAGAACCCGCAGCAGCTCGCCATCAAGTACTAACCAGATCGAGCCGGAGAGAATCATGGCCAACGAATTCAACTACGGTACCGGTCGCCGCAAGACCGCCACGGCCCGTACCCGCCTGTACGCAGGTTCCGGTCAGATCGTGGTGAACGGTCGCCCCTTCGAAGACTATTTCCCGCGCAAGTCGCTGCAAATGATCATCCGCCAGCCCCTGGTGCTGACCAAGAACGTCGAACGCTTCGACATCAAGGTCAACGTCTGCGGCGGCGGCGTGACCGGCCAGGCCGAAGCGGTGCGCCACGGCATTTCCCGCGCCCTGCTCGAAGTCGAGCCGGAACTGCGCGGAGCCCTGAAGCGCGCCGGTTTCCTGACCCGCGACGCCCGCAAGAAGGAACGCAAGAAGTACGGCCAGCGCGCTGCCCGCGCCCGGTACCAGTACTCCAAGCGTTAATCGCTTCCATTCGCTGCCTTTCGGGCAGGTCCGCCTCGGCGGGCCTGCCCTTTTTGCGTTGGCACGGTCGCGCGGGTCAAGCCGGGACAACGCATCAACGCGCAACGTACGACGTCCCCCCCCTTCCCGGCCATGCCCGGTGCCAGTTGACACCGCACGCCGCCGCCGACTACACAGGCAGTCGCGCCGGGCCTGCGCCGCAAGGATTTTCCGATCACGGAGCCGCCCGCATTCGTCCAGACAGCGCACACGATTCGCCACAGGACTTCACATGACCACTCCCGATCCGCTCCTCACCCTTGACCCGGCTCGCATCGCCCCCGACGGGTGCGTCAGCATCATCGGCATGGCCGGAGCAGGCAAGACCACCGTGGGCCGCGAACTGGCCCTGCAGCTTGGCTGGGCCCACGTGGACACCGACAACCTCATCGAGGCAACCTATGGAACCCGGCTGCAAGCCGTGGCCGATTCCATGGACAAGGAAAGCTTCCTGGACGTGGAGGCTGGGGTCATCCGTCGCATCGGCGCGCGGCGCACCGTGCTGTCCACCGGCGGCAGCGTGGTCTATCGCCCCGAGGCCATGGCCCACCTGGCCGCGCTGGGGCCGCTGGTCTACCTCGAGGTCTCCCTGCCGCTGATCCTGCAACGCATCGCCATGAACCCCGACCGGGGGCTGGCCATCGCGCCGGGGCAGACCATAGAGGACCTGTACAACGAACGCATCGCGCTGTATCGCCGCTATGCCAGCTTCACCGTGGCCGCCGATGCGCTGTCACCCGGCGGATGCGCCGCGCGCATCGTGGCATGGCTGACCGGAGGGGAGGCATAATGTCCACCAGCAAGCCTGGCCGCAAGCCTGCTCCCCTCGCGTCATCGCGCATGGCTGCCGCACTGAACGCGGCTGGCCGCACCGCCGCCGTACCGGGCGCACCAAACACTGCGGCCCAGCCCCAGCCGGGCCAACCGGCAGCAAAGGGTGGCCGCAAGGGCC
>NZ_VSMK01000035.1 GCF_011682075.1 Nitratidesulfovibrio liaohensis | reverse complement strand
CGCGCGGACTGACCGTGCTGACCCACGCGGAACTGCCCCCCGGCGATGGCTGCATCTCGCTGGGGCAGGCCGCCTGGGCCCGCCGCGTGCTGGCAGGGCAGGGGTAACCCCGCCGCGCCGCCGTCAACGGTTCTCCCCCTTTCCCCCCCCAAAAAAAAGCGGGCGGTGCGCCTGTGGTGCCGCTTCCCCACAGAAGCTCCACCACCGCGCACCGCCCCGTACTCGTGCCATCGTCCCGCCGCCGCCTCACAGTCACTGTGGGGCGGGGGGGCACCCGCACTCCGCTCTTGCCTGTCCCTTTCCCGGGATATCTCCCTGCCCTGCCGCGCCTACCCGCAGTCCGCCGTCACCAGCTTGGCGAAAATCCGCTCCGCCGCCTGGCTGGACAAGGTGAACGCCAGCATGCCCGCGGGCAGGTACGAAAATTCCGTGGCGCCCTGCACCCCCACGGTAAAGGTGGTGCGGGTGGTCACGTACGACTTGCGCACATTGTGCCGCCGGGCAAACTCGAACAGGGGCCGCAGCTGTGTCCCGTTGCCGTTGCCCGCCGCCTTGCGCGCGGCACGGGTGGTGGTTGCGGGCACGGTGGGCGCGCCGCAGCGGCCATTGCCGTTCTTCTGGCTGGGGGCAATGCCTTCGTCGCTCCAGCGGATGTCGAAGGCCAGCACCGGCTTGCCGTGCACCGGGTGCAGGCCCACCAGGGCAACCTCGCCGCCGTCCCAGCGGGCGTAGCAGGTGTTGCGGGACAGGGCCGGGCTGCACAAGAGCTGCCCCACCACGGCGGTTTCCAGCAGCGGTTGCAGGCCGGGGTCGTCCGGCCCGGTGATGGGCGCGAACAGCGCCGTGCGCATGGAGGGGTTGGCCAGGTACACCTTGAAGCTGCGGTCGCGCCGGAAGCGGCGGCCCGCATCGTCGATGCGCCGCAGCCGCACCACCAGAAAGGCGGCCTCCAGATAGTCGAGGTAGCGCTTCAGGGTATTCACCGCGATGCCCGATTCGCCGCGCAGGTCCTCCAGGGTCACCTCGCGCCCGCTGTTCAGAGCCAGCACGGCCAGCAGGCGGTTCAGCTCCTGCACGTCCGAGATGCCGTACAGGCCGGGCATGTCGCTGCACAGCACCCGGTCGATGATCTCGCTGCGCAGAAAGCGCGCCATGTCCGCGCGCACCCGTTCGGACACCACGGCTTCCGGGTAGCCTCCAAAATTCATGTACCGCACCAGCAACTCGTTCAGTTCGTCCATGCGCTCGGGCGTGAACAGTTGCTTCATGTCGCGGCGCTGCCCGCCGGACAGGCGCAGGAACTCGGCAAAGGACAGCGGCGGCAGCATGTACACCGCAAAGCGCCCCGCTGCCTCGGCATCGCCCATGCGGCGCAAGGCGGGCGCGGCGGAACCGCATACCGTGCAGCGCAGCGCGGGCCAGCGGGCGGCCAGGGTGTCCAGCCCGCGCTCCCAGTTGGCCATGTACTGGATTTCGTCAAAGATGACCCAGCCGGGACGGTTGGGATCCAGCCCCGCCATTTCGGCGGCCAGTTCCACGAAGTCGGCCAGTTCCATGCCGGTATAGGCAGGAGCGTCCAGGGTGGCGAACAGTATCTGGCGGCGTTCGGCCCCCTGCTGCAACAGGGTATCCACCACCTGGTGCAGCAGCACCGTCTTGCCCACCCGACGCGGCCCCATGAGCACTACGGCCCGGTGCAACGCACAGTCGGCGGCAAGTTCGAAAAACGGCGCGAAGTGGTCGCGCTGCGGCAGGTCCGCCGCGAAGGGGCGGGCGGTCTCTTCGGCCCACCACGGGTTGTCCGCGGCAAGGCGTCCCATGACATCGGCGCGTGGCAGTGCGTGCGGCATGGTGTCCCTCCTTTCTGGGAGCATGCACCACGCTACACACCAAACGAAAAAAAGAGTCAATTACAATCACTTGATTGATCTTACAGTTAATACAGTCCGGACAACACGGCAGCCTTACACTGTTCGTATGCACAAACCAAACACAACACTCCGCCACATAATAGAATTTATCAACTCCAATATAGCGTCATCCACCTGATTCTAGCTTGCCGTGCGTCGCCAACGCCGTGCATATTTTTTTCAGTGGTCAACTCTGTCGGCTCAACCCCATGCTTCCGACCACGTCGGTACCGCCCCCCGCCAAAACATCGTGCGCTCACTCAACTTGCCAACCGGGCCGCGCGCGCCTATAGTCAGCGGCTTCCTCTCACCGCAACCCGAGAGAGAGCCCGCCCATGCCCCATAAAGGCCCGCACATCTCCATCTCCGCAGATTTCGTCGTAAACCGCATTCTGCGCATCAACCTCGACGAGTTCGAGGATTGGCCGGAATCCGTCCGTCATCTCGCCATCGAAATCGCGGAAGAACTGTTTCTCGTCGTGTACAACCCGTTCATCGACGCGGAAACGGTGAAAGCGAGCGTTCGCGCGCGTTTCGAGGGCGAAAAGGCGGCACTGGCCCACCACTACGCCACCAGCATCGGCGAAGGCATCACCATGTTCTGGAGCGCGCACGAGGCCGAGGTGGCCTACCGCGACGAACTGGTGAAGCGCATGGCCGCCGTCATGCCGCGCGAGTGCATCGACACCCGCCCCGGCGCGCTGGTGGAAAACTCCACCGACGCCACCGACCTGCGCATGGAACTGCCCATGCTGGTGGTCAGCCCCGCGTCTGCCGAACAGGTCAGCGCCGTGGTCAAGCTGGCCAACGAGCTGAAGTTCGCCATCATTCCGCGCGGCGGCGGTTCCGGCCTGACCGGCGGCGCCGTGCCCGCCCGCAAGCGCACGGTCATCCTCAGCCTTGGCCGCCTTACCCGCATCGTCAGCATCGACGAGCAGAACAAGGTGCTGTGCTGCGAGGCGGGCGTCATCACCAACGACGCCATCGTCGCGGCGGGCAGGAAGGGCCTGCTGTTCACCGTGGACCCGGCCTCCAAGCTGGCCTCGTCCATCGGGGGCAACATCGCGGAAAACGCGGGCGGCCCGTTTGCCTTCGAATACGGCACCACCCTCGACAACCTGCTCTCGTGGCGCATGGTCACCCCCACCGGCGAGATCATCGACGTGGCCCGCGTGAACCACCCGCGCCACAAGATCATGCCCGACGAGACGGCCACCTTCGAAATCCGCGATCTGAGCGGCGGCGTGCGCAACGTGGTGTCCCTGCGCGGCGAAGAAATCCGCCTGCCCGGACTTGGCAAGGACGTGACCAACAAGACCCTGGGCGGCCTGCCCGGCATGCAGAAGGAAGGCGTGGACGGCATCATCGTCGAGGCCTGCTTCGTGCTGCACAAGAAGCCCACCCACCAGCGCGTGCTGGTGCTGGAATTCTTCGGGCGCTCCATGAACAGCGCCATGCAGGTCATCAAGGACGTGGTGGGCTACCGCGACACCATCCGCCGCGAAGGCGACCACGTGAAGATCTCGGCCCTGGAGGAGTTCAACTCCAAGTACGTCAAGGCCATAGAATATAAAAAGAAGTCCACGGAGTACGAGGGCGACCCCATTTCGGTGCTCATCGTGCAACTGGATGGTGACGACGAGTTCCACCTGGACCGCGCCGTGCACCAGATACTGGACATCGTGAACCCCTACGACGGGGCGGACATCTTTGCCGCGCGCGACGAGAAGGAAGCCGAAGTCTTCTGGGAGGACCGCCACAAGCTGTCCGCCATCGCCCGCCGCACCTCCGGCTTCAAGATCAACGAGGACGTGGTCATCCCCATCGACGGGGTGCCCGAGTTCGCCGATTTTCTGGAGCAGGTGAACCTGGAATGCGCGGCCGCCGCCTACCGCTCGGCCCTGCAAGAGGTGGGACGCCTGGCGGGCATGCCGCTGGACGACAGGGAGTTCAACCGCGAGTTCACCTACGCCTCCAAGGTGGCCAAGGGCGAGGTTTCGGCCAAGGACATCTCGGACGAGGAAATGCAGATCCGCGCCGTGGTATTCCTGGGCGAACTGGCCAACGCGCACCCCAACCTGGCCCGCAAGATAGAGCGCATCAAGGACCACATGCAGGCCACCCGCATCGAGGTGGCCAGCCACATGCACGCGGGCGACGGCAACTGCCACGTCAACATACCGGTCAACTCCAACGACCCGGTCATGCTGCACAATGCCGAGCAGGTGGCCCACCGCGTCATGGCGAAAGCCCAGGAAGTGGGCGGCGAGGTTTCCGGCGAGCACGGCATCGGCATCACCAAGATCGCCTTCCTGCGCAAGGAGAAGATGGACGCCCTGCGCGCCTTCAAGGAGCGCGTGGACCCGCGCAACGTGCTGAACCCGGCCAAGCTGACCCAGCGCGAACTGCCGGTGCGCCCGTTCACCTTCTCGTTCAACCGGCTCATCGAGGACATCCGCCAGAGCGGCCTGCCCGACAAGGAACGGCTGATCGCGCTGCTGGCCAACGTGCAGATCTGTACCCGCTGCGGCAAGTGCAAGCAGGTCTGCCCCATGTTCTACCCGGAACAGTCGCTGCAGTACCACCCGCGCAACAAGAACATCGCCCTCGGCGCGCTGGTGGAGGCGGTGTACTATTCGCAGGTCAACAAGGGCAGGCCCGACCCCTTCCTGCTGGGCGAACTGCGCACCATGATGGAGCACTGCACCGGCTGTGGCCGCTGCACCTCGGTCTGTCCGGTGAAGATCGATTCGTCCGGCGTGGCGCTGGCCATGCGCGCCTTTCTGGAATCGGAAAACGCGGGCGGCCACCCCATCAAGCGCAAGGTGCTGGAGTGGCTGTCCGCCGATCCGGCATCGCGCGTGCCGCGCGCGGCCAAGGCCGCGTCCATGGGCCAGCGCTTTCAGAACCGCTTCGTGGGCCTTGTGCCCGCCGGGTGGCGCGAACGCTTCGAAAGCCCGCTGTTCGCCGGTCCCGGCCCAGAAGTGGGCTACAAGAACCTTGCGGAAACCCTGCACCTGGGCAAGGGCGGCATCTTCGTGCCCGCCAGCGCCAGACAGCGCGCGGCGGCCACCGGTGAACCCGTGGAAGCGGTGTTCTACTTCCCCGGCTGCGGCGCGGGGCTGTTCTACCGCAACATCGGGCTGGCCGGGCTGATGCTGATGCTCAAATCCGGCGTGGCCGTGGTCATGCCGGAACAGCACCTGTGCTGCGGCTATCCGCTGCTGTCCGCCGGGGCCGACAACGCCTTCGCCACCAACCGCGACAGCAACGTGCAGGCCATCAAGGCTGCGCTGGACAAGGCGCGGTCAGCAGGACTCAACGTCACCCACGTCATCACCGCCTGCGGCTCGTGCCGCGACGGCATCCAGCGGCACGAACTGCTGGCCGCACAGGGCAACGCCCCGGCCATGCACCACAAGGACATGGTGCAGTTCCTGCTGGAACGCCTGCCCGCAGAGGCCCTTACCGGCGCGGCCAAGCCCGCCGCCGGAACCGAGGTGCTCTACCACCCCTCGTGCCACGCGGAATGGGTGGGCGTGCACAAGGGCAAGGCCGCGAACATCTACGCGCAGGCCGTGGCCGCCTTCACCGGTGCGAAAGTCCGCGTCAATCCCGGCTGCTGCGGCGAATCGGGCATGGGGGCCATGACCTCGCCCGCCATCTACAACAAGCTGCGCGCCCGCAAACGCATGCGCCTTGAGGCGGACTTCATGACCTATGCCGACGGCGCGCCCGTCATCGTGGGCTGCCCCTCGTGCAAGGTGGGCATCAAGCGCACCATGCTGGCCCTCAAGGACAAGCGCCCCGTGCTGCACACCCTGGAATGGCTGGCCGAACTGGCCAAGGGCGCGGACTGGCGCAAGATACTGCGCAAGGCCGCCGACCAGGCCAAGGATGAGGGCGGCGTGCGCGTGGTGGATGACAGCGGCTTGTAAGAAAAAACGGAAGACTGAAAGAACGAACCGGGGGAGGAGGGGAAACTTTGAAAAGTTTCCCCTCCTCCCCCGGACCCCTTCCACCCCTTCAAATTTTTCAACAGGGACCACGCCCTGACGCGACGAGGGTGCCATCCCGCTCTGAACAAGACCGCCCCTGCCCCACCGTTGAAAAGTTTTGCGGAAGGAGGGTGGGGGTTCGGGGGAGGGAGGAAGGAACTTTTTCAAAAGTTCCTTCCTCCCTCCCCCGATACTCCTCTACCACCCCACAGCTTGCCCAGCCGCGCCCGCTGGCGTAGCATCCGACCACCCATGAAGTACCTCGGCATAGATTACGGAACGAAACGCACCGGCGTTGCGGCCAGCGACACGGGCGGCAGCATGGCCTTTCCGCGCCGTACCATCGTCATGACCACCCGCGACCGGTTCTTTGCCGAACTGCTGGCCGTGGCCGAGGAAGAGCGCGCCGAGGCCTACGTGGTGGGGCTGCCCCTGCTGCACGACGGCACGGACACCCTGACCACCCGGCAGGTGCGCAATTTCGTGGAACGGCTGAAGCGCCGCACCACCCTGCCCGTCTACCTCATGGAGGAGTTCCTGAGCTCCTACGAGGCCGAGGACGACCTGCGCGACGCCGGGCTTTCCGGCAGGGCGCTGGAAGCCGTGGTGGACCAGCAGGCGGCCGTGCGCATCCTGCAATCGTTCCTCAACCAGCCCGAATCCCGGCGGACCCCCGCCTGACCGGACAGCATCACCGCATGAGCGATACCCCCAAAGCATCCCCGGAAATTTCCCCCCAGACTCCCGCACAGCCAGCCGCACAGGAGCAGGGCACGCAGCCCGCATCTCCTGACGCGGCCACCGCTACCGCCACTCCGCAACAGCCGGAGGGCGAACGCAAGCCCGACGATGGCAGCGCCGCCGACACCACACAGCAGACTGCCCCTGATGCAAGTAGTGCCGCGCCCGCAACACCGGATGTTGCCGGCACGCCCGGCACACCTGACGGGGCAGGCGCGCCGGAGGTCACGGACGCTACGCATGCAGCGGACACCGCCGCCGCGCCCACGGCGCAGGCGGACGAAACAGCGGACACGCTAGCGCCCACCCCGGCGGCATCGGCCCCTGAAGACACGACGGCCTCGAAGGCCGCGGACTCCACGGACGCGCAACCCGCCCCGCCATCCGATACGCCAGAGGCCGCGACGGGCACCATCGCCGCCGTTCCTGTTGTCCCCGCTGTCCCTGCTGACGCGACCGGCACCGCCCCTGCCCCGGCATCCGGCAACACCGCCTCCGCAACCGCCACGGAAACGCCCCCGGCGCAAACCGCCACCACAGTTGGGGCGCCCGCTCCAGCATCATCCGCATCCTCCCCGGCAGCCCCCGTGTCGGTCCCGATTGCACCTCTGCCGCCCACTCCCGAAACACCCGTGCCGCCCGCCGCCGCACCCGCACCCGCCACGCAATCCGCCGCCTGCCCGGCACCGAGCCGCCCGGTGGTGCGCCTCCTGTTGCGCGTACTGGCCGCTTTGGTCCTGCTGGTCCTTCTGGCGTGCGGCTACGCGGGGTACGACGCCTGGCGCTTCCTGCACACTCCACCCGCTTCCCCCGGCGCGGACGTCTACGTGGACGTGGAACCCGGCGCCAGTTTCGACAGGGTGACCAGGCAACTGGTGGACAAGGGCGCTGTGACCAGCGACTGGCGCTTCAAGCTGCTGGCCCACTACCACGGCTGGGAAACCTCGTTGAAGGCCGGGCGCTTCCTGGTGCACAGCAACTGGGCGCCCTTCCGGGTGCTGGATCAACTGGTGAACGGCCAGCCGGTGCTGTCGCGCATCACCCTGCGCGAAGGGCTGACCTGGTGGGAAACCGCCCGCCTGCTTGAGGTGGAAGGCTTCGTCACCGTTGAGGACTTCCGCGCGGTGATCACCGACCCTGCCTTCCTGCGCCATTGGGGCATCCCCTTCGATACGGCGGAAGGCTTCCTGTTTCCCGATACCTACCTGATCAAGAAGCCCGCCACGCCCGACCGGGAATCGGCCCGCGCCGTGGCCGGGCGGATGGTGGACACCTTCTGGCGGCGCGCCGCCCAGGTCTGGCCCGGTGGCCGTCCGGCCCGCGACGAGTTGCGGCGGCTGGTCACCCTGGCCTCCATCGTGGAAAAGGAAACCGGCCAGCCCTCGGAACGGGGCCGCGTGGCAGGGGTGTACGCCAACCGGCTGCGCACCGGCATGCTGTTGCAGGCAGACCCCACCACCATCTACGGCCTTGGCGACACCTTCGACGGCAACCTGCGCCGCTCGCACCTGCAGGACGCCGCCAACCCGTACAACACCTACCGCCGCCCCGGCCTGCCCCCCGGCCCCATCTGCTCGCCGGGGCTGGAATCTTTGCGCGCGGCCACCACACCGGAAAAGCACGGCTATTTCTACTTCGTGTCGCGCAACGACGGCTCGCACCAGTTCAGCGCCACACTGGACGAACACAACCGAGCCGTGAACCGCTTCCAGCGGGGCGGGCGCGCCAGGGGTGGAGACCAGACCGCCACGCAAGGCACGCCCGCGACCTCCGTGCCCCCCGTGAATCCCACGGATGGCACGGGTGCCCCAGATGCCACGGGCGCCACGGGTGCCACGGGTGCCACGGACGCCACACCTCCCACGGACACCGCCGCCCCGGCATCCACCAGCACGGCGCCCAAGACCCCGGAGGTTCAGGCCAAGGCCAGCGCGCCCGCTGCCGGGGATAAGGCCACAGCGCCCGATGTGGGGGACAAGGCCGTTGAACCCGGTGTTCCAGCCAACGGCACCACGGCACCGGCGACACCGCCCGCAACGCAGCCAGGGCCCGCCGACTCTGGCGCCCCTGCCACTACAGCCACAACTGCCACTGACGTTCCGGCGGTTTCCCAGTCCCTCAAGACAACCCCCGGCGCCAAACCGGCCCTCACGCCCCTGCCGCGCCCGGCCACGCCCGCCGGAAACGCAACCACGGGAGCCCCGGGGGCCAATGCCACTGCGCCGGCAAACGCCGGCGTCCG
>NZ_VSMK01000034.1 GCF_011682075.1 Nitratidesulfovibrio liaohensis | reverse complement strand
CGCCCGGGGGCGAAACACGTCGGCCAGCCCCGCCAGCACGTCGGCCACGTCGCAAGGGCCGCGTTCCGCCTGTTTGGGCCGGGCAAAGTCCAGCAGGTCGCGCACCACCTTCCGGGCCTGCTCGGTGTGGCGCATGATCACGTCGATGTCCGCCTGGGCCTGCCCGTCCGGCGCGGCGGCGCGCAGCAGGTCGGCGTAGCAGTGGATGACCCCCAGGGGGTTGTTGATCTCGTGCGCCAAGCCTGCGGCCAGTTTGCCCACGGCCACCAGCTTTTCGTGCTGCTGGACGCGCTCCAGCATGCGGCGTTCGTCGGTTGTTTCGCGCAGGTAGGCCACGGTGCGCCCGCCACGCTCCAGCCGTCCGCCCAGCGGGTAGGCATTCACCGCAAAGGAGCGCCCGTCGCGCAGGGTCACCGCGCGCGAAACCGGACCGTCGCCCATGCGTGCGGCGATGTCCGCTGCGTCCAGCAATTCCTCCAGTCCCGGTCCGCCGAAGCCGGAGGCGCCGTCACTGGCAGCGTCGGCGCCTTGTCCCCTCGTTGCCGCCAGCGACCGGGTGAGCCGTCGGGCCGAACTGTTGGCCAGCACCACCCGGCCATCGCCGCCCAGCAGCAGCAACGGGTCGGAAATGCCCTCGAAGATGGAATCCAGCAGGGCGTTCTGGCGCAGCAGGTTGTCCAGCGCGTCCAGATTGTCCATGGCGATGCCAAGCTGCCGCCCCACGGCCTGGGCCAGGTCCGCCGTGCCGGGGCCGCTGACATGGTCCGCGTCCCAGTACAGACACAAGAGGCCGCGCGTGGTGTCGCTGGTCTGCACCGGGATGAACCAGGCGCGCGGGGTCAGGCGCGGGGTGCCTTCCGCCGCCATGTCGTGCCAGTCGGGCGGCAGATCGGGTCGCACCGCGCGGTCGGGCCAGGCGTGGAAGTCGCTGGCCGAAAGCACGCAGGCATAGGCGGCGCGATCCGCGCCGAAGCGCCGCGCGATGAGTTCCAGCGAGGCGGCCAGCAATTCGCCCTTGCCGCTGCTGCGGTTCAGCCGGTCCAGCAGCCCTACGAACAACGCGACATCGGTGCGTCGGGCCGTTGCCTCGGTGGCGAGGTCCACGGTGCGCTCGTGCACCATGCCTTCCAGGTTGGCCGCGTAGTCGCGCAGTTTGGCCCGTGCCTCGCTCAGGTGCAGGGCCAGCGATTCCATGTCGCCCAGCAGATCGTCTATGCCCACGTCCGGGTGGCCGCGGCGGGGCATGGTCATGTCCGCCTCGTCCGGGAAGTGGCGGCGCATCACCCCGCCCATGCGGCGCAGGTTGTGCACCACCAGCCGATTGAAGAACACGTGGATCACCGCGAACAGTACCAGCGCCCCGCCTGCGAACAGCACCCCGAACGACGTCACCGCATCGGTCATGCCGCTGACGGCCTGGTCCATGGGCAGGGCCACCATGGTCATGCCCGCAAGGTCGCCGGTCTTGCGCCAGAAGCCGCGTTCCGCCCCGTACATGGACAGCAGCACGGGCGGGGCTTCTGCCGGGTCGCCATGGCAGCGCAGGCACGAGGTCTCGAAACGCACCGGCCTCGCGGTGATGAACAGGCGCTCGCCGCCGTCTTCGGTCACGTCCTCCACGCGGGTCAGTTCCGGGTCTTCGCGGAACCGTTCGATGATGGCGCGCTCCAGGTCCGAGGCCTCGTAGGCGGGGTTGCGCGCGCCCACGGCCACCCTGCGGTAGGTGAAGCGGTCGTGGGCCAGATTGTTGTCGTTCATCACCGCGCGGGTGACGAACGAGGTGGACATGGCCTCGATGACGAAGGTGTCCTCGGAGAGGGTTCTATACATGGCAGGGCGCAGGGTGTTGCGCACGTAGCTCTGCACCGCCTCCGCCTGCGCAAGGATGAGCGCCGCGCGGTCGCGGGCCTCGTTTTCCACCAGACGCTCCAGATGCATGAACAGCGAAAGGGCGAAGAACCCGCCGAGGCAGGCGAGGATGAGCAGAAGGCCCAGCAGAAAGCGGGCCTGGAGCGAATGGGGCGTGAGTCGGATCACGTGGTTCCTTGCGCGATGCATCAACATATGAAGGGGCGGCGTCAGGCCTGCCCCGCCAGCTCCGTTCTGGTGTTCCGGCTCAGAAGGGGCAGTGCGGCGATGCCGTTCAGGCGGGCCGTGCATGTCGCCATGCCCGCGTGCCTGGCCTCGCATGCCCGATGTCTAGCACAGGCGGGGCAAAGGGCAACCCGCGTGCCGCAAGCTGCGTTGCACCGGCTGCGGGTGCTGCCGCGAGTTAGCAGGCGGGCTGGAGTGCTGCATGTATATATCGTTGTTATTGTTTGTTTTCCATCTTTCGGGCCTGGTTGGTCCGCGTCTTGCTCATGGGGCGCGATATCCGGCGCACGACAACCGTGGGCGCGGGCAGGTCGGGCGGTGCAAAGGGGTGCCGCGCTGCTTCGCCCCGCCGCCTTCCCCGGCACCGGGGAAGAGACGGCATCGGGCACCGGCAAGGGACAAGGAAAAGGGACGATGCACCGGCGGGCCATGCCCGCGCCATGCCCACAGCATGCTCGCGTCATGCGCACAGCATGGGCGCGGCGGGGCGATACGCCGGGGCATCCGTCCACAGGTCACGCAACCCCCAGGAGAAGCAACGCAATGGAAGACAAGGGGCTTTTCGGTAAGATCCTGGCCATCGTGCCCGGTCTCGCGGTGATGATCGGCACGCTCTACGTGCTGCGCGTGTACGTGGAGCCGTGGATGAAGGACGCCGTGGTGTTCGGCAGCAAGGGCTGGCTGGTGCAGGTGCTGAGCCTGAACTACATCCTGCTGTCCATCCTGACCGGCATGTTCTACCGCAACATCCTGTTCGGCGGCAAAATCCCCGCCTGGGCGGAAGAAGGCTTCCGCACCACCCGCCTGTTCATCAAGACCGGCGTCATCATGCTGGGCTCGCTGTACACCTTCGACAAGCTGCTGAAGGTCGGCGGCGTGGCCATCACGCTCATCGTGGCCTTCGTGTTCGGCACGGCCATCTTCGTGCTGTGGCTGGGCAAGCGCCTGGGCGCCGACCGTTCGGTCACCGCCACAATGGCCGCCGCCTGCGGCGTGTGCGGCGTTTCCGCCGCCGTGGCCACCGCGCCCGGCGTGCGCGCCAAGCCGGTGGACCTGGCCCTGTCCATCGCCACCATTCTCGGCTTCGGCATCATGACCATGTTCGTCAGCCCGTTCGTCGGCAAGATGCTGTCCCTGTCGGACTACCAGTTCGGCGCCTGGGTGGGCACGGGCATCCTGAACTCCGGCCAGGTGCTGGCCACCTGCCTTGCCTTCAACCCCAACTTCGCCCCCGGCACCGCCGTGGCCTACGGCGAAATCTGGAACGTGGTGCGCGTGCTGTGCATTCCGTTCGTGGTGTTCTTCATCACCGCCTGGTACTGGAAGGGCGAGGCCGACGCCGAACACGTCAGCCTTGGTTCCATCCTTGCCTCCAAGTTCCCCATCTTCGTGCTGGGCTTCATCGGCATGACCGCGCTGTCCTCGCTGCACATCATCGGCGCCGAAGGCTCCGAAACGCTGCACCTGATGCGCGACGTGATGGCCTGGGTGTTCGGCATCGGCCTCGTGGGCCTTGGCGCGTACATCGACGTGCGCGAAATCAAGGCCGCGGGCGGCACGCCGCTGCGCATCGGGCTCATTGCGGGCGTCTCCAAGTACGTCATCGCCATGATCATCATCCTGGCCTTCATTCCGAAGGAAGGCGCCTTCTAGGCGGCCCGCACGAGGAGAATACACATGTCCGACAAGAAGAAGTCCCTTACCGTATTCAAGAGCGATCGCCACGAGGACGTGGCAGCCATCTTCGCCTCTGCCCTCATCGTGGTGGTGGTGCTGGTCTACATGGCCTTCATCGTGCCTTCGGTGGGCATCAAGGCCTCGCAGGATGGCAAGCTGGTGGAGATCTTCGTGACCGAAGGCACCGACGTGAAGAAGGGCGACAAGCTCTATTCGCTGGAAGTGGTCAAGAAGAAGTGGGTCAACAACGTGATGGAAGAGAAGGTTGCCGTGGAAAGCTTCACCGCCAAGGCCAACGGCAAGGTGCTGAAGATTTCCGGCAAGCCCGGCGATGCCCTGAAGAAGGGCAAGCAGACCATCGTGGTGCTTGAGCATGAGAAGGGCACGCTGCCCTAGGGGCCGTTTCTAAATCGGGAAGTAGCCCCCCAGTCACGGGCAGAACCTGCTGCGCGCGGGGAATGCCCCCGACCGAAGCATCGCATACGCCAGACATCCGGCGGGCGGCCTTGTGCCGCCCGCCACCTGCCTACGGAGAACACGCCCCCATGAAGTCGCCCATGAAGTCGCCCATGAAGTCGTCCGCGACCACCCCCATGAAGCTGCTGCTTGCCCTTGACGACGGACCCGGCGCACGCCGTGCCGTGGACGAGGCCATCCGCATCGCCCGCGAGAAGGGCGCCACCCTGGACGCCCTGTTCGTCATCGACGCCACGTGGGACGTGTTTACCGGGCACGACTGGCTGTCTGGCTGCAATTCGCGCATCGGCTTTCTGGAATACATGCAGGGGCTGGAGGAAAAGGCGGCGGCGGAAAGCGCGCGCGCCTTTCTGGAACGCAGGGGCGACGTGCCCGGTGAGCTGCTGACCGCCCCCGGCGACGTGGTGGACGTTATCCGGGAGCATGCGGCCAGGGGGTACGATCTGCTGGTGCTGTCCAGCCCGTTCACGCGGGGGCTTGAAGTGATGCGCGACGCCGTTACCCGGCTGACCCGCGATGCCCCGTGCGACGTGCTGCTGGTGCGGGCGGCACCGGAATAGCCCCCGGTTTTCGGGCGTTCCGGCGTCCGGTCGTTTAGCGCCCGGCCATCCCGCACGCTTTGGCCGCAGCGTGTGCACCCGATGCACCGAAAGCCGGTAGCCAGCCATTTGCCTGGCATGACTGCCCTGTACCCGACGCCGAAATCTTTTCGCACGGCCGCCCCTGCCTGCCGCACCCCGTGTGGGGCGACCGATGCGATTGCCCACGGGCCCGCCACCGCCGGAGATGTCTCCGGCGGTGGTGCTGCGTTCGGAAATCGCGCCAGCGATCAGCCGATCTCGGCGGTGCAGTGGGGGCAGCGGGTGGCGCGCACATCTATTTTGCTGAAGCAGAACGGGCAGTTCTGCTGTTTGGGCGCCGCCGGTCCTTCCAGGCGCTCGCGCAGGGTGTTCACACCGCGCACCAGCAGGAACACGGCAAAGGCCACGATGGTGAAGCTGACCACCGTGTTGGCGAACACGCCCATGTTCAGGGTTACCGCGCCCGCCTGTTTGGCGGCGGCCAAGCTGGCGTAGGGGCCGGGAGCGGCGCCGTCGCGCAGGGTGACGAACAGGTTGGAAAAGTCCACGCCGCCCAGCACCAGGCCGATGGGCGGCATGATCAGGTCATCCACCAGCGACTTGACGATGGTGCCGAACGAGGCGCCCAGAATGACGCCCACGGCCATGTCCAGCGCGTTGCCCTTGACAGCGAATTCCTTGAAAGCCTTCAGCATGTGAACCTCCTGCTGCGAGAGACTGCCAGATGGTATGCACGCTTTGGCGCGCGGCGGCAACCCCGCAGCGGCGCGGCGCCTCCCCACCGGTTTTCTGGGGGCGTAAGGGAAGGGAGTGGGCGGACGGTGGTGGGGCGTTGGCGGCTGGCTGAAGCCCACGCGACAAAACTGGCGGGACTGGCGGCAGCGACATGGCGGTGGAGACCGGCATGGACGCGGAAGCCCGCCTGGCCGGGAATCGGCGTGACCTGGGTAACCGGTGAATCTGCCGTGATGCTCTTGACGGATGAAGCGATGCAAGGGTAGGGCAGTGCGCCCGGTACGAAACGAGAAGGCGGCATGCCATCGCATTCCGCACCGCAGGCGAGTGTGCACGTCAGGTCTGGTGCATGGTTGCACCACCCGGTGCGGGCGGCTGCCGCGCAAGCCGCAGGACGGACCGCACAATCGGCCGCGGGTTTTCCGCCACGAAGTGATGCCAAAAATGACAACACACGGTGTGTCGCCGGAATTTGCCCAGAACATCGGATAGTTGTCGTAACCGGTAGTATTTGACAGCTTTCCGGATTCCGTGGCATCAAAAAGTGTTGGTCGATGGTGGCATTCCTGCCCGACGCGCTGCATTGCCGTGCGTGCGCGGGGTGGTCGCCGTTGCGGCAATGTCTTTACAATATTGTTCTACTCGTTTCGTCAACATTTCGGAGGATCGAGCATGCGTAAAGGATGGTTCAAAGGCCTTGTTGCGGGTCTTGCCGTGGCCGTTATGGCCTGCCCGGCGTTTGCAGCGGACACCATCAAGCTCGGCGTGGCCGGCGCCCACAGCGGCGACCTGGCTTCCTACGGGCTGCCCACGGTCAACGCAGCCAAGCTGGTCGCCAAGATGATCAACGCCAAGGGCGGCGTGCTCGGCAAGCAGGTGGAAGTGATTCCCCAGGACGACCAGTGCAAGCCCGAACTGGCCACCAACGCGGCCACCAAGCTGGTGTCCGACGGCGCCAACGTGGTGCTGGGCCACATCTGCTCCGGCGCCACCAAGGCCGCGCTGCCCATCTACAAGGAAGCGAACATCGTGCTGATGTCGCCCTCGGCCACCAACCCGGCCCTGACCCAGAGCGGCGACTACCCCAACTTCTTCCGCACCATCGCCTCTGACGATCAGCAGGCCAAGCTGGGCGTGGACTTCACCATCGACAAGCTGGGCAAGAAGAAGATTGCCGTGCTGCACGACAAGGGCGACTACGGCAAGGGCTACGCCGAATACGCCAAGCAGTTCATCGAGCAGGGCGGCAAGGGCACCGTGGTGCTCTTCGAAGGCGTGACCCCCGGCGCCGTGGACTACTCCGCCGTGGTGCAGAAGATCCGCAACTCCGGCGCCGAAGCCGTGATGTTCGGCGGCTACCATCCCGAAGCCTCGAAGATCGTGCAGCAGCTGCGCAAGAAGCGCATGGACCTGCCCTTCGTGTCCGACGACGGCGTGAAGGACGACACCTTCATCAAGGTTGCCGGCAAGGATGCCGAAGGCGTGTACGCCTCCAGCTCCAAGGACGTGAGCGCGCTGCCCCTGTACAAGGAAGCCATCGAAGCCCACGTGAAGGAATTCGGCGCCGAGCCCGGCGCGTTCTACAAGGAAGCCTACGCCGCGTCGCTGGCCCTGCTGAACGCCATCGAAAAGGCCGGTTCCACCGATTCCGCCAAGATC
This sequence comes from Nitratidesulfovibrio liaohensis, assembly GCF_011682075.1. Lineage (GTDB taxonomy): Bacteria > Desulfobacterota > Desulfovibrionia > Desulfovibrionales > Desulfovibrionaceae > Cupidesulfovibrio > Cupidesulfovibrio liaohensis. The sequence goes on along the minus strand of NZ_VSMK01000034.1, from coordinate 1,673 downwards.
ATGAACGCCCTGCGCACCGAATTCGTTGAAACCTCGGTGGGCAAGATCAAGTTCGACAAGCGTGGCGATGCCGAAGGCGTCGGCTTCTCCATGTACCAGGTGAAGAACGGCAAGTACGCGGAACTCAAGTAGTTCTGCGGAAAGCATCCGATACGACAGGGGGGCGGGCCAGAGGCCCGTCCCCCGAGTTTTGACAAGGTGCGGCCATGGCCGCGCACGTACGGGAAGGCACTAATGGATTGGCAGTATTTCTGGGAACTCTTCTTCGGCGGGCTGACGCGCGGTTCCATCTACGCGCTCATCGCGCTCGGCTACACCATGGTGTACGGCATCATCGAGCTGATCAACTTCGCCCACGGCGAAGTGTACATGATGGGTGCGTTCACGGCGCTGATAGTGGCAGGTGCCCTTGGCATCTACGGCTTTCCGGCCCTGGCCATCCTGATCATCGCGGCGGTGGTCGCGGTCATCTACTGTGCGGCCTACGGCCTGACGCTCGAAAAGATCGCCTACAAGCCCCTGCGCGATGCGCCGCGGCTCTCGCCGCTCATCTCGGCCATCGGGATGTCCATCTTTCTCCAGAACTACGTCATTCTGGCCCAGACCTCGGACTTCATGCCGTTTCCCAATCTGGTGCCGCAGCCCGAATTTCTCGAGCCCATCGCGCACATCATGGGCGCGAGCGAGGTGCTGATCATCGTCACCTCGGCCGTTTCCATGGCCGCGCTGACGCTGTTCATCAAGTACACCCGCATGGGCAAGGCCATGCGCGCCACGGCGCAGAACCGCAAGATGGCCATGCTGCTCGGCATCGACGCCGACAAGGTGATCTCGCTCACCTTCGTCATCGGCTCGTCACTGGCCGCCGTGGGCGGTGTGCTCATCGCCTCGCACGTGGGGCAGGTGAACTTCGCCATCGGTTTCATCGCGGGCATCAAGGCGTTCACCGCTGCCGTGCTGGGCGGCATCGGCTCCATCCCCGGCGCCATGCTGGGCGGCCTTGTGCTTGGCTGGTGCGAAAGCTTTGCCACCGGGTACATTTCGAGCGACTACGAGGATGCGCTGGCGTTTGCGCTGCTTGTGCTCATCCTCATCTTCCGGCCTTCAGGCATTCTGGGCAAGGCCAAGACCCAGAAAGTCTAGGCGGCGCCCCCGCAAGGTGCCTTTTGTCCTCTGTCTGCGTCAGAACGCCTTTTTATTCCGGTCGAGTACGTAAGAGTATACTCCCTGCATAAAACGCCGTTCTTCCTTGACAGAGAACAAAAATTCCGCTTGTGGCGGCACCGCAAGGTCTGCGGCAACCCGCAGGCTTCAGGGCCTCTCCGCCTTGCCTGTGGTAGCCCGCAGGCAACGACCGCCCGCCGGGCGCCGGAACACGCAGGACACAACGACGCATTCCGAGGAAAGTCTTCATGCAAGGTCTCAAGAAATCCATACTGGTCAGCCTGTGGTTCATGTTCCTGACCTTCCCGCTCATGGTCATCAGGATCGACAGCCTGAACGGGACCATCGACTGGCGTTGGGAGAACATGTTGGGCATGGGCGTGGGCTCGTTCGCGCTGTCCTTCGTGTGGCGGTTCATGCTGGCCCGCAAGGAAGCCGGGCGCGCCGCCGCCGCGGGCGGCGCCATGTCCGCGCGCGGTGCGTGGTTCGAACGCCTGCGCAGCGACCCC
>NZ_VSMK01000044.1 GCF_011682075.1 Nitratidesulfovibrio liaohensis | reverse complement strand
GCCCATCCCCTCTCCGCAGCCCATCCGCTGGCGGGTCGCGTGGCCCTGGTCACCGGCGGCGCGCAGGGCATTGGCCGGGGCATCGTGGAACACCTGCTGGCCTGCGGCATGCGCGTGGCCGCCATGGATGCCGACGCCGAGGCGCTGGCCGAACTGGCCGGGGCATTGTCCGCCGAACTGGTCCCCGAACCGGTTGCCGACAACGACGCATCGTTACCCGCGCATCCGGATGCCTCTGCTGAGCCCCATTCCCCAACCTTTCCCCTGCTGGCCCTGCACGGCAGCGTGGCCGACCAGGCCGACGCGGACCGCTGCGTGGCCGCCGCGGTGGCCCGTTTCGGCGGGCTGCACCTGCTGGTGAACAACGCGGGCATCGCCAATCCCCACACCGGCCCCGCCGACGTGGCAGCCATGGACATGGACCGATGGCAGCGCGTGCTGGACGTGAACCTGACCGGCCCCATGCGCATGGTGCGCGCCGCCGTGCCCCACCTGCGGGCCGCGCGCGGGGCGGTGGTGAACATCGCCTCCACCCGCGCCGTACAGTCGGAACCGCACACCGAGGCCTACGCCGCGTCCAAGGGCGGGCTGGTGGCCCTGACACACGCCCTGGCCGTCAGCCTTGGCCCGGTGGTGCGGGTGAACTGCATCTCGCCGGGCTGGATAGAGGTGCGCCACCTGCGCAAGGCGGCCCACCGCGAAACGCCAATGCATACGGAAGCCGACCGCGCCCAGCACCCCGTGGGGCGCGTGGGCGACGTGCGCGACGTGGCCGCGCTGGTGGCCTTTCTGGCCGGGGATGACGCCGGGTTCGTCACCGGGCAGAACTGGCTGGTGGACGGCGGCATGACCCGCCGGATGATCTACGAGGAGTAACCCCGCATGTACGTCGGCCTGCATACCGCAAGCCTGCCGCAGGTACTGGCGGAGGCCCGCCAGCGCATCGTGCTGCACATGGCCCTGTACGCCGAATTCGGGCGCATGCCCGCGCTGGCAGAGGCGCTGCGCACCGCGCTGGCCCAGCCCACCTTCCGCCGCCTGCAGATGATCACCGTGCCGCTTGCGTCGCGCCGGGGCTGGGTGGACGAATTCCTGCACGCCCTGCGCCCGGACCTGACGGCGGTGCAGATGGAGCATGAATTCGCTGCCTCGCGCGATTTCATCGTACGGCTGGCCGCCCGGCACGAAGGGCTGGTGGAGGTGTACGAAACCCACGCCCTGCCCTGCGCGCCGTGCATCATCGTGGACGACCGCATCCTGTTCGGCCACTACGCGCACAGCCCGGTGCCCATGGAACAGGGCTTCTGGTTCAGCGTGGCCGCGCCCATGGACGAACTGCTCGCCTGGGCCGAAGCGGGCGTGCTGCCGCGTGACGCCACCCCAAGGCACCGGGCGGCCTTCCGCTTCGTGTGCGACTGCCGCAACGCCATGCGCCAGGCCAAGCGCATGTTGCTGTAGTGAAAGGGCAAGCACCGGCAGCGGCTAAGCACCGGTACGGCCCGAAAAGTCAGGGCTCGCCGTGACGGCCCGATGCGCCGCCACCTGTCTGCCGGACCCAGGGAATTCCACCCCTTGCTTCCCCTCCGGCAGAAAAATCATCCTCGCACCAAAAAGTGCTTGCCAAGGCCACCCATTTTGCCTATTCAGGTTCTCCGCGACGCCGAGGTAGCTCAGTTGGTAGAGCAGGGGACTGAAAATCCCCGTGTCGGGAGTTCAATTCTCTCCCTCGGCACCACGCAGACAGCAAAGGGTTGGAACACCGTTCCAACCCTTTTTTGCGTTTGTCGACCAGGCGCTCCCGGGATGCTGCCTTTACGGCATGCCGAGCGGACAATGAAACGTATTCCATCAAGCAACATACTGTTATCAACGACATACCATAATGGCATGCAGAGGACATCGCCCCATCAGCCCCCCCCTGAAGGGGCAGTGCGTACATTATCCCCGCTTTCCCGGTTGTTCTGCTACGCTGCCCGCCCACAGCCTGGCGACACCGCACGCAAAGCCCCCCGGCAAGAACCTCGCCAGGGGGCATCATCAGTACCGGATCGGCATGTTGCGGGTATAGCTCCTAGTGCGTTCCCTTACTTCTCCGCTGCCGCACAAGCGTGGCGGCAAGGAGGCCGTTAAGGATCAGGCTCACCCCAAGGAGCGCACGCCACGCGACAGATAACGCGACGAGCCCGTCCCCGCCGCCCTCGCCAACCCTGTCCGCACCAACGGTGACGGGTGCATCTGCCTTGTCCGCCACGGGCGAGAGCTCCGTCTCGGCCACGGCCTTGTGGCCCTGCTCGTCCGACGCTTCCACCCTCCAACGCCCCGGAGCATCCGGCAGAAAGGCGAACCTTCCGTTGCGATCAGTTCTGGCGGAGACGAACTCGAGCTTGTCGTCACCTGGGCCGAACACCCGCACCTTAACCCAAGACATGGGTTCTCCGGTCGAATAGTGAAAATACACGGCCAGCGCGCGTTCATCACCGAGCCAGCGCGTGCCTGTACCGTGGGCCTTGGCGACCGAAGGAAGTGCCCAAACCACAGCCAGCACGATGCCAAGAGACGCAAGACGGATGCCCGCCAGGTTATCCATTATTTCCGCCTAGTTCACCGCAAAGACCAGAACGGAACGCATGACGTGTTCCTTGATCCCGTCCTTGCCAGCCACCTTGTGCTGCACGCGCACCATCCACAACCCTTTCTGGACGAACTTGACCTGAGCGACACCCTTGTCGTCGGTTTCCGTATACCAGGCGTAAGAATTGGGGGTCTTCGTGTAGCCGTCGCAGGTCGCGTACACTTCGGTAGAAAGGGGTTGTCCGTCGTACACAACGCGGAATGCAGCCTCCTGCCCGGCCTTGTACCCTGCTGGATCGGCCAGCGGCATGATCTCCAGGGCCTGCCCCGTCGGCTTGCTCCACGCATCGTTACCCTTGCCCACGGCAAGCAGAGTCTTGCAGAATTTCTCGTAGCTGTTGGCAAAGGGCGCATTGGGGAAGGCTTCCTTGCCGCCTTTCTGCATGCCCTCCGGCGTCTTGCTCCACACCTGGTTCAGCCGGTGTCCCACCAGCATGGCATACCCCCCCGATGCAAACGACGTCGAACCGTTGTAGGTGAACGTCTTGACGTCTGCCGCAAGGGGGATATTCCGGGAGCCCGTGGCATCCACGGCCGTAACCACCACGTCTGCCGCGTCCTCCAGTTCCTCACTCTGCATGAACACGTGAGACGACATGACCGAGAAGGACACGGACTCCCCCGGCTTGAGCTGAGCCTTGGAGGGTTTGACGATGAATTCATGCGCCCACGCCTGTGAGCAGACAAGCAAAAGCGCCAATGCGACAAAAACGGAACGACGGATCATGAGGACCTCCTTGATGCAATCTTCAGGATACGTATCATTAAATCGTGCTACGTGTCACCAATGTGACCATCCGCGCCCCAGCCGCCATCGCCCTGCTGCACACCACGCATGACGGGCTGCAGCCGTTGCAGCACCTCGCCCTGTGTTCCGATCCGTGCGCCTGTGCAACGACGCAAAAGCCCCCGTTCCTTCCGGAACGGGGGCGTCGTCGTCTTGGGGCTTCAGGACGCCGGGCAATGCCGCAGGCTCTCCGCGCCAAACCTGCTAGTCGGTGACGATCATGACGTTGGAGGCCTTGACCATGGCCTTCACGGCCGAGCCCTTCTTGAGCCCCATGTCTTCCACCGAACGCTTGGTGATGATGGACACCACTTCGATGCCGGGGGCCACCTCGATGATGACTTCCGAGTTGACGGCACCAACGGTGATTTCCTTGACCTTACCGGGAATCAGGTTACGGGCGCTGACTTTCATGGTGTTGCTCCTTTCATGGATGGATGCGGACGTGCGATCGCCTGCGCGAACGACTCGCCACTGGGAAATTCATAGGCACAACATAACACCTGTACAGAGTCATGCAAAATAAAATTATCGTGACTGTTGATTGTTTTTAAAATTCGTGACTCCTTTTGTGCTTTATGCATCCAATATACATTCACCAGCACAACCTTGAAAGCATTCACGCGTGCCCGCGCGGAAAAATCATGCCTGCCACCGCCGCTGCCACGCAGTCATGCCTTCACGAACGTCCTTGCGCGCACGCAACCCGCTTCCCCATGTGCGATCTGATTTCTCCCGCCAGTGAATCTGCGCGTCCGCGGTCCCTCAGATGCCCAGCCCCTTCGCACCGCCAGCGCAAAGTTCCCAACGCCGATCATCACGTTGACATGAATTTTCCACTCTGGCATTCGGAGTGACACATTTCATATTTTTTTATCCGAAAAACACATTCAAATTCCGGAGAACGACATGCCGACCCGGTCGCCTTCCGTCGCCGCCCCATTCCCGCGCCGCTGGCTGCGGGCACTTCTGCTGCCCATGCTCGCCGTCTTGCTGCTGGCGGGCGGTTTGGCCGCCCCCCTTGCCGCGCACGCCGCCGACACCCCGGCGGACACCCTGCGCTATTCCTGGCCCTCCAACGTGGGCGAGCTGAATCCGCACAAGTATTCGCCCAACCAGATGTTCGCCCAGGGCATGGTGTACGAGCCGCTGGTGAAGTACGCCAGGGGCGGCGCCATCGAACCCTGGCTGGCCGAAAGCTGGACCGTGTCGCCCGACGGCAAGGTGTACACCTTCACGCTGCGCAAGGGCGTGACCTTTTCCGACGGCACGCCGTTCGATTCCAAGGCCGTGCGCATGAACCTGGAAACGGTGCTGGCCAACCGCGCCTCGCACGACTGGCTGGAACTGGTGGCCCAGATCGACAAGGTGGAAACGCCCGACGCCCGCACCGTGCGCCTGGTGCTGAAAAACGCCTACTACCCCACGTTGCAGGAACTGGCGCTGATACGCCCCGTGCGCTTCCTGTCCCCGTCGGCGTTCCCTGCATCCGGCAACACCGCCGAGGGCATCAAGGCGCCCATCGGCACCGGCCCGTGGAAGCTGGTGGAAACCCGCAAGGGCGAATACGACGTGCTTGAGCGCAACGACGCCTACTGGGGCAAAAAGCCCGCCATCAAGCGCATCGTGGTCCGGGTCATCCCGGACCCCAATACCCGGCTGGTGGCCTTGCAGGCGGGCGAACTTGACCTGGTCTTCGGCGGCGGCGGACACGGCGGCGGCCAGATCAGCCTGGAAGCCTTCGACGCCCTGAAAAAGGGCGGCAAGTACGCCACCTACCTTTCGCCGCCGCAGGCCAGCCGGGTCATCGCGCTGAACAGCAAGAGCGGCCCCACCGCCGACATCGCCGTGCGCAAGGCCATCCTGCACGCCATCAACAAGGACGCCATGGTCAAGGGCATCTTCCTGAACGCGGAAGCCCGCGCCGACACCCTGTTCCCGCCCACGTCCCCATACTGCGACCTGAAGCTGCCCCCCTACGCCCACGACGTCGCCAAGGCGGAAGCCCTGCTGGACGAGGCGGGCTGGAAACGCACCGCCCCCAAGGGCCCGCGCATGAAGGACGGCAAGCCGCTGACCGTGGACCTGTGCTTCGTGGGCAACGACGCCCTGCAAAAGGCCATCGCGGAATTCCTGCAATCTGAACTGGCCCGCGTGGGCATGCAGGCCAACCTGATCGGCGAGGAAGAAGACGCCATCGGCGAACGCCAGAAAAACGGCACCTTCGGCATGGTCTTCGGCGATACCTGGGGTGCCCCCTACGACCCGCATTCCTTCGTCAGCGGCATGCGCGTGCCCACCCACGCCGACTACCAGGCCCAGATCGGCCTGCCCATGAAGGCCGACATCGACGCCAGGATCGGCAAGGTGCTGCTGAGCACCGACGAAACCACGCGCCAGAACCTGTACCGCGACATCCTGACCACCCTGCACGACCAGGCCGTGTACCTGCCGCTGACCTACCAGACCAGCATGGTGGTGCACACCGCCCGCGTGGACGGGGTGCACTTCGGCGCCATGGACACGGAAATCCCCTTCGAGGACATGCGCCTGAAATAAAAGCGAGAGGCGGGAGGGCGGCCAAGCGCCGCCTTCCCTTTTTCCTGCCGCCGGGGGGCCGATACAGACGTCCGCCCCCGAAGGCATTCTTCAATTTGTCGATGTGCCTTTTTCCTTATACTCCGCGCCGGTCTTTCCGGCGCGGATGGCTGGTGTGGACGACAACACCCCAACAGTCGATCCCGCTGCGCCCCGCCCAGCCCCGGAAACCACGCATGCCCGCCTACATACTGAAACGCCTCGCCGCGCTCATTCCCCTGCTGCTGCTGGTCTCGGTGGTGGTCTTCCTGCTGCTGCGCGCAGCACAGGGCGACCCGGCCATGGCCTACCTGCGCCTGTCGCGCATCCCCCCCACCGACGAGGCCCTGGCCACCGCCCGCCGCATGCTGGAACTGGACCTGCCCCTGTGGCAACAGTACGTCCGCTGGCTGGCCCGCGCCGTCACCGGCGACTTCGGCAATTCCTACGTCACGGGCCGCCCGGTGCTGGGCGAGGTGTTGCACTACCTGCCCGCCACCCTGCAACTGGCCGGGGCGGCCCTGCTGCTCACCCTGGCCGTCAGCGTGCCCCTCGGGGTCGGCGCGGCCCTGCACCGCGACCGCCCGCTGGACAACGCGGCCCGCGCCCTGTCCTTCACCAGCGTATCCCTGCCCAATTTCTGGCTGGGCTTTCTGCTGGTGTGGCTGTTCGCGGTCAAGCTGGGCTGGCTGCCCGCGCTGGGACGCGGCGGGCTTGAACACATGGTGTTGCCCGCCGTCACCCTGTCGCTGATGTCCATGGGCATCAACACCCGGCTCATCCGCACCAGCCTGCTGGAAAACATGCACGCCCGGCACATCATGTACGCGCGGGCGCGCGGCATCTCCGAACGTGGCGTGGTGTGGCGGCACATGTTCAAGAATTCGCTGATCCCGGTGCTGACATCCCTTGGCATGCACGTGGGCGAACTGCTGGGCGGCGCGGTGATCGTGGAAACGGTGTTCGCCTGGCCGGGCGTGGGCCGCTACGCGGTGTCCGCCGTGTACAACCGCGACTATCCCATATTGCAGTGCTTCATGCTGCTGATGACGGCCATCTTCGTGCTGTGCAACCTGGCCGTGGACATCCTGTATGCATGGGCCGACCCGCGCATCCGGCTGGGGGAGGACCGCGCATGAGCCAGGATACCCTCACCGAGGCCACGCCCGCCGTCGCCCCCGCGATCATTCCCGACGCGGCACCGGGCAACACGCTGTTGCGCCAGTTGTTGTCGCGGCCCACGGCCCTTGCCGCGCTGGCCCTGCTGTGCATCATCCTGTCCATGGCCGTGTTCGCGCCCGCCTTCTCGCCCCGCGCCCCGGACGATGTGGACATCACCCGCAAGTTCGAGGCCCCCAGCATGGAAGAGCCCCTGGGCACCGACCATCTGGGCCGCAGCGTGCTGGCCCGACTGTGCCACGGCACGCGGGTTTCACTGTTCGCCGTGGGGGCCATCCTGACCTGCATCGTGGCCGTGGGGCTGACGGCGGGTTGCGTGGCAGGCTACGCGGGGGGGCGGGTGGACAGCCTGCTCATGCGCACCTGCGACGTGTTCATGACCTTTCCCACCTTCATTCTGGCGCTGTTTCTGGTGGGGGTGCTGGGGTCGGGGCTGACCAACGTGATCATCGCCGTGGTCTGCACCCACTGGGCCTGGTACGCGCGGTTCGCGCGCGGGCTGGTGCTGGGGCTGAAGCAGCGCGAATACGTGCTGGCCGCGCGCGCGGCAGGCACCCGCCCGGCGCGGCTGGTGCTGCGGCACATTCTGCCGCCGGTGCTGGCCCAGATGCTGGTCATGGCCGGGCTGGACGTGGGCCACATGCTGCTGCACGTTTCCGGCCTGTCCTTCCTGGGCCTTGGGGTGCGCCCGCCCACGCCGGAATGGGGGGTGATGATCGGCGATGCGCGCGAATACATCGGCGCACACCCGGAACAGCTGCTGTACCCCGGCCTGATGATCTTCGTGACGGTGATGGCCTTCAACCTGCTGGGCGATGCCCTGCGCGACGCGCTGGACCCCGCCGCCGCGCGCGAGACGGAACAGGACGCGGCCTGCGCGGCGCACGGGGCTGATGGCTTCGACGATCCGGAATATCCCTCGGAATATCCGGATGACGCAGACAACGATCCGGCGGATTTCCACGGTGCGCCCGCGAACGCGCGCGAGGGGGCGGCATGAACGACGGCACATCTTCACCCACTGGCCCCATGCCGACATCCACCACTGCCCCCGTGCCCGCACTGATCGTGCACGGGCTGGAACTGCGCCGTTCCGCCCATCGCGCCGAGACGAAAACCGGCGCCACCGGAAACACCCCTGCCCAGGCCGCTCCCCCTCTTGTCGGGCCTGTGGACCTGACGGTGGAACGCGGCCAGGTGGTCTGCCTGGTGGGCCCCAGCGGCTGCGGCAAGTCGCTGACCTGCATGTCGTTGCTGGGCATGCTGCCCGACGGCGTGACCCGCACGGCGGGCACCATCCGCGTGAATGGCCAGGCTGTGGACGGGCAGGACGCGAACGGCGCCCCGCCGGAACGGCTGCGCCTGCTGCGCGGGCGCGGGGCCGCCTACGTGCTGCAGAACCCGGCCAGTTGCTTCGACCCGGTGTTCACCATCGGTGCGCATTTTCAGGAAACCCTGGCCGCGCATCAGCCCGACGGAAGCCGCAGCGGAGCCCGGCCCGACTGGCGTACCGCGGCCCGTGCCGCCCTGTGCGAGGTGGGGTTTGACGATGCGCAGGCCATCCTGCGCCACTACCCGTTCCAGATGAGCGGCGGCATGCTCCAGCGGGTGATGATCGCCCTGGCCCTGGTGCTGGACGTGCCCCTGCTCATTGCCGACGAGCCCACCACCGACCTCGACCTGCCCTCGCAGGCCCGCGTGCTGGATTTGCTGGAGCAGGTGCGGCGCACCCGCAACATGGCCATCCTGCTGGTGACGCACGACCTCAGCGTGGCGGCCCGCATGGCCCACCGCATGGCCGTCATGCGTCATGGCCGGGTGGTGGAACAGGGCGACGTGCGCGAACTGTTCGCCGCGCCACGCCACCCGTACACCCGCGCCCTGCTGGCCGCGCACCACCGCCTGTACGGCCTGTGCCCGCCGCAAGGGGACGACACCGTGCAGCAGCATCCTGCCTCCTCTTCCGCCGCCGCAGGCCGCCCATGAAGGACACCGCCATGCATCCTGATGCTGTTTCCACCATATCGGCCGAATCTTCCGCCTCTTCCTTCTCCTCCGTCCCGTCCTTCTCCTGCGTGGCCGGTACACCCGGCAACGACGCCCCGCCCCTGCTGGAACTGTGCGGGGTCACCCGCAGCTACCGCACCGGCGGATGGTTTGCCCCGCGTCAGCAGCGGCAGGTGCTGCGCGGGGTGGACCTGACCGTGCGCGAAGGCGGCTGCACCGGTGTTGTCGGCCCCAGCGGTGCGGGCAAGAGCACCCTGTGCCGCATCGCCCTGGGCCTGGAACAGCCCGACGGCGGCATGGTGCGGTTCATGGGAAGGGATGTGCGCCACGGCCTGGGCAAGGATCGCCGCCATATCCAGGTGGTTTTCCAGAACTCGGTAAACGCGGTGAACCCGCGCCTGACCGTGGAACGCATCATCGGCGAGCCGCTGGAAAACTTCACCACGCTGAACCGCCGCCAGCGCCGCTCCCGCGCCGGAGAACTGCTGGAACAGGTACACCTTTCCCCGTCCCTGCTGGACCGCCTGCCCCACCGCCTGAGCGGCGGACAGTTGCAGCGGGTGTGCATCGCCCGCGCCCTGGCCCCCCGCCCCCGGCTGATCCTGCTGGACGAAGCCCTGAGCAGCCTGGACATGCTGGTGCAGGCCCGCGTGCTGGATCTGCTGACCGAACTGCGCCGCGCCACGGGCGTCGCCTATCTGTTCGTGACTCACGACGTGCGACTGGTGCCGCTGTTCTGCGACGAGGCCGCCGTGCTCACCGAAGGCCGGGTGGCCCCGGTGGACATGCATGCGCCCGGCCATCCCTGCGCACGACAACAGGCCGCGCACCAGGCAACCCCGCACCAGGAAGCCTTCAACGCGCTGCGTGCGGCCATCCTGCCCGCCATGCCGGTGGGCACGCCGGGGTAGCCCCGCCACCGGGCACGCGCCTGCCCGGCATTCCACCGGACGATATGCCTGGCTATACGTCTGGCGACCCCTTTGGCTGCCCCGCGTCGCTTGCAATTTGGCGCGGTGCGGGGCAAGCCTGTGGCGTGACAACATCCCCCACCCACGCAATCCCCCCCGCAGCGCAGGACTGTCCCCGGCCCGATTCCGGGCCCGGCTCCGATCACAACCTCGGCCCCGACCTGGTCCTGGGGCTGGCCGCCGGGTACCATGCGGGCGACGTGCGCCCGTTCCTCGCATCCCTGCGGGCCACCGGCTTCGCGGGGCGGTGCGTGCTGTTCACCTCGCCCACCACCCGCGACACCGACCGCATGGCCGACATGGGCGCGGACATCCTGCCCTTCGAACGTCCGCCCGCGCTGGCCCACCTGCCCTACAACGCCCTGCGCTACTTCCTGTACCTGGACCTGCTGCGGCAAGCCCCGCGCCCCTACGCCCGCATCCTGGTCACCGACGTGCGCGACGTCGTCTTCCAGCGCGACCCGTTCTCCTTCCCGTGGGCCGACGGCCTCAATGTGACCCTGGAGGACGCCCGCATGACCATCGGCACCTGCCCGTACATGACCCGCTGGGTCATCGGGCACCTGGGCGAGGCGGCCTGGCGGGCGCTGGCGGAAAAACGCATCTCCTGCTCCGGCACCACCGTGGGCAACCACGCGGCCATGCTGGACTATCTGGAACGGCTGACCGGGCTGCTCCTGCCATTCTCTCCCGCGCCGCCACCACCGCCCCCGCCCCCAACATCCTCGCCCGGCGGCACGCCCCCGCCGCCCACCGGCATGGCCGGGTACGACCAGGGCGTGCACAACCACCTGCTGCACGGCGGCCACCTGTCCAAGGTCACCGTGCACGACAACGCCGGGCCCATCCTGACCCTGGGCTACAAGGCCACCCCGCCCGCCACAGATGCCCACGGCGACATCCTGAACGACGCGGGCCTGCCCGCCGTCATGGTGCACCAGTACGACCGCATGCCCGATCTGTTCCGGACGGTACGCGCCCGCTACGCATAGTATCCCTTTCCAGGGGCAGGACCAGCGGCGGCAGTTCCGGACTGTCACGCGGGCAACTGCATGCTCAGTCAATACAAGGTGTCTTTTCTTTTTCTCCAGGATCGTGCAGGGAGAAGAATCCTGTATTGTACCCCCATATCCGGAGGATACCCATGCGTCTTCGTTTCCTGCCAGCCCTGCTTCTCGTGGCCGTCATGGCCGGTACCGCGTTCGCCGGCAGCCAGGGGCCCGGCATCAGCCCGGACCAGGCCCTGCAACGCCTGAAGGAAGGCAATGCCCGGTTCGTGGCCGAAACCCCGACCGAGCGGAACCTGTCGGCCAAGCGCCTCGCCACCTCGCAAAACGGCCAGACCCCCTACGCCATCATTCTTTCCTGCGCCGATTCGCGCGCACCCGTGGAACTGATTTTCGATGAAGGGGTCGGCGACCTGTTCGTCATCCGCGTGGCGGGCAACGTGGCCGCCACCGACGAAGTGGGCACCGCGGAATACGGCGCGGACCACCTCAACGTGCCGCTGATGGTGGTGATGGGCCATACCCAGTGCGGGGCCGTTACCGCCGTGGTGCAGGGGGCCGAGGTGCACGGGTCCATCCCCATGCTGGTGGCCCCCATTGTCCCCGCCGTGACTGCCGTTGAAAAATCCAACCCAAAGCACGACCGCGCGGCCCTTGTGCCCAAGGTCATCGAAGCCAATGTCTGGCAGGCCATTGACGACACCATGCGCCAAAGCCCCATCATCCGCGCCCGCGTTGCCGAGGGCAAGCTGAAGGTCGTCGGCGCCATCTACCATATTGACGACGGCAAGGTGGAATGGCTGGGCGAACATCCCATGCAGGCCCGGCTGCTGAACTACTCCAGCGGTCCCGCCAAGGCCCACCGGTAGCCGCCCGGCCCCGCCCCGCCGCGCCCGGCGAGACGGGACGGGTGTGACGGGTGTAACGGGCGTGACTGGACAACGCACGAAAGCAGGAAGCGGGGAGTGGCGACACCCCCCGCTTCCTTGCGTTGCATCCGCCCGGCTGCGCAGCTAAAGCGCGCCTTCCCGTGCAGCCGCCTGAAGGGTGCGCACGCACAGCCCCACGTACGACCGCGCGGCGGACGGCAGTTGCCCGGCCACCGACTCGTAGGCGGCCACCAGGTCGGCCACGTCGGCGGCGCGGGTGGCCCGGTCCACGTCGGCCAGTTCCTGCTCGGTGAACTTGCGTTCCATCTTGTAGTGGTTGCCCCACACATGCCCCCAAGAGGCCTCGGACAGCGGCGCGGCGCGCCCGGCGTCCTGGCGGTGCACCACGCGTACCCTGCCGTCGTAGACCACCCGGCCCCCCGCCTTCCACACCTGGATGTCGTGCTCCAGATCGTCCACCTGCGAAGGCGAAAAGCGCAGGTCGAAGTCGGGCACGCCCAGCCGGGCGCAGGCCGCCTTGTCCAGCAGGTGGCAGCAGCCCATCACCGAAAGGCACGGGCGGCGCTGCCCGTACTGGCCGAAATCCATGACCAGCGGCGCGTTGTTGGTGAACCGGATGAGGTGCTTGCCGGTCTTCTCGAAGTAGCGGGCCACGTACTGCACCGTGGGCAGGCTGCCGGGGTTCACCCCTTGCGGGCCCACCACCACGGTGCCGGGCATTTCGTCCATGTCCTGCACGTAGCTGCGCAGCCAGGTGCGCGGCAGCAGCACGTCGTCGTCCAGAAAGGCGAACAGCTCCCTGTCGCGCATGGAATCGAGGTGCCACAGCCAGTTGCGGGCCGCGGGCGCGCCGATGTTGATGGGCAGCTGGATCAGTTCCACCTGCCGCCCGGCGGCCACCGCGCGCACGCCCGCCTCGAACTCGTCGCGCGAAAACGCCGTGGACCCGTTGTTGATGAGCGCCACGTGCGCCCCGCCAATGTCCGAAGCCAGCAGGCTGGCCAGGGTATCCAGGGTCACCTGCAACTTGTTCCAGGTGTAGAACCCCACGCCGATGCGCCGCCCCTCCAGCACCGAGGCCGGGGCCTCGGGCCTGCCCATCTGGGCCAGGTGGCGCACCAGGAACAGCAAGGCGGGTTCGGCGTCCAGCGTTTCCATGTACAGGGCGCGGGCCGTGGAAAGGTCATTGGCGGCCTCGGCCATGCGCGCGCGCAGCAACATCGTCAGCGGGCACGGCAGGGCTTTCGCCAGCAGTTCGTCGCGCAGGGCGGCATCACCCGCCGCATGGGCGGCGTGGGCCAGCACGCCCGCACCCGCCGGAGCCGCCGGGGATGCGAGAAAATGCGCGATCCCCGCCGCCGTATGTTCCCACGTGCCCATTTCCCACAGGCGCATCAGGCAGGCGAACACGTCGCCGGGTGCCGTGGCCTGGCGGCATGCGGCCAATACCGCGTCCGGGTCGGCGGGCAGGTCCCAGACCCTGCCGAAGGCCTCGTTGGCGGGCACCTGCGGCTGGCCATCCAGCACGGCGGCGGACGCTTTCAGCCACGCGGCATAGGCGGGCGACGGCGCGGCCATGGCCCCCAGTTGCCCCACCAACCCACGCAGCCCTGTGTCCAGCGGATTCAACAGCAGGGCCTGGCGCAACAGCCCGGTACCGAACAGCACCCGTGCCTTCTGCTGCTGCGGGGGCAGCTTGTCCAGTTCGCCCAGCAGTTCGTTGGCCCCGGCCATGGCGTAGCCGGACTGGCTGAGGCCGTGCAGCAGGTGCAGGAACATCCATTTGGCGAGGGGGGCGTCGGTGGCGGGCATGAAACCTCCGGAAAATGTACGGGCGCGGCCCCGCGCGGCGAGGCGTGCGCTTTCCGTAGCATATCGGCAGGTACGGGCAAAGCATGACATCCCGGCGCGCTCCGGTGCCGGGATGTCGAAAGATGCCGCACCACACGGACATGCGGGCAACGATGTTCGCAGAACGATTCCCCATCGGCCCGCGCTATACAAATTCGCAAATCCAATCAGTAACCCCCCATGCATATTGTAAAGACGTGTATCTATTGGTAAGCAATCACTTTCATTTTCCGTTCTAACCTTTGGGGAGGTACAACGTGTTGAAAAGGTTGATTCCCTTGCTGGCCGTAGCGCTCCTGATGACAGGGTGCGCCACCACCGAGCGGCCCAAGGCGGAACGCGTGGAAGGGGCACCGGCGGCGGTAAGCCCCACCGTGCAGCAGGCCGCCGCCATGGACAAGAAGGGCGTGAAGCGGAAAGTCGCCATCGGCCGCTTCACCAACGAGAC
Source organism: Nitratidesulfovibrio liaohensis (assembly GCF_011682075.1). GTDB lineage: Bacteria > Desulfobacterota > Desulfovibrionia > Desulfovibrionales > Desulfovibrionaceae > Cupidesulfovibrio > Cupidesulfovibrio liaohensis. The sequence goes on along the minus strand of NZ_VSMK01000044.1, from coordinate 14,421 downwards.
CAAGTACGGCCAGAGCTTTTTCCTGGACAAGGATTCACGCGACCGCCTGGGCAAGCAGGCCGTGGACATCCTGTCTTCTAAGCTGGTGGCCACCGAAAAGTTCATCCTCATCGAACGCGCCGACCTGGACAAGATTCAGAAGGAACTGGGCATCGGCGGCGCGGGCGAATACCGCAACATGGCGGACTACCTGATTCTGGGTTCCGTCACCGAATTCGGGCGCAAGGACGTGGGCGACGTGGGCGTGTTCAGCCGCTCGAAGCGCCAGGTGGCCTTCGCCAAGGTGCACATCCGCCTGGTGGAGGTTTCCACCGGCCAGATCATCCATTCCGAGGAAGGCAGCGGCGAGGCCTATTCCGAGGCAGGCAGCATCATGGGCGTGGGCAGCCGCGCCGGGTACGACACCACGCTGAACGACAAGGCCATCGAGGCGGCCATCACCAACGTGTCGTCGAACATCATCGAAAACCTGCTGGAACGCCCCTGGAAGGGCTACATCCTGGCCCAGGAAGGCGGGCAGTACCTGATTTCCGGCGGCAAGACCCAGAACATCAAGGCGGGCGACCTGTTCGACGTGGTGGCCGAGGGGCAGAAGGTGCGCAACCCCCAGACCAACATGGACATCGTCCTGCCCGGCAAGGTGGTGGGCAGGCTGCGCGTGGCCGCCACCCTGGGCGACACGCCGGAGAGCGAAGTTTCCGCCTGCACGTTGCAGGAAGGCTCGCTGGCCGCGTGGGACGCCACCAACGAGTACGGCAAACTGTTCATCCGCGAAGTTCGCTAGGGGGCATCATGCACAAGACATCCACACGCATCGCCACGCTGGCGGCGCTGGCCGCCGTGCTGCTGCTTACCGGGCTGTTCGCGGGCTGCGCCTCGCGCGAGGGCGTGGTGCAGGGCGACACCAAGGCCTATTTCTGGTTCACCGGCAACGCCAGGGGCGCCGTGGCCCGCCTGAACGACCTGCCCCCCTTCACCCTGGGGCAGTCCAGCGGCGCCAAGGACTGGAACACCACCCCCAAGACCAAGGACACCGTGTACGAGGTGGCTCCGGGCCGCTACACCGTCATCGTCGAACGCGACGGCGTGGTGGTGGTGAACCGCACCGTGCTGGTGGGCGCGGGCATGACCAAGGAGATTCTTGTCCCATGACCATGGCGCACGAGAGCACTCACTCCCTGGCAAATCCCCTGCGGGCCGCGCAACTGGCACTGCTGGCCGCCGCCCTGTGCGTGCTGTGCACCGGCTGCGCCAAACCCAACGCCATGTACTGCATGGACAACTACTCCTCCACCCTCTACGCCTGCCGCAAGAACCCCGCGCAGGAACAGCAGGACAAGCACGTCAAGGCCATGCAGGACATCGTGGCCAAGTCGGAACAGCGCAACCTGCGTGTGCCGCCCGGCATCTTCGCCGAGCTTGGCTACATCAGCCTGAAGGCGGGCCAGATGGCCGATGCCAAAAAGTACTTCGAGGCGGAAAACCGGCTGTACCCGGAATCCAAGGTGTTCACCACGCGCCTGCTGGCCTGGGCGGACGCCTCGTCCGGAACCGGCGCGGAAAAGCCTGCGGCCGATGGCGCGGCAACGGAAGGTGCGGACAGCAAGGGGGGCGTCATCACTCCCGCCGATGCGATGAACGACGCGCCCGTACTGCCCGCCGGGGAGGGGGCCGCCCATGAATAGGCTGATCGCCGCCACGCTGCTGCTGGCCCTTGCCCTGCTGGGCGGCTGCGCCCACACCGCGCAGCAATCCACCAAGGCGGAACTCTTTCCGCTGATGTACGAACAGAAGCCGCGTTCCATCGTGGTGCTGCCGCCCATCAACGAATCCACGGCGGCGGACGCGCCCACGTACTATTCCACCACCATCCAGGAACCGCTGGTGTTCACCGGGTACTACGTGCTGCCGTACGAGGTGTCCTCGGACATCCTGGCCCATGAAGGCATCACCGACGGGCACCAGTTGTACGACCTGCCGCTGAACACCCTGAAGGAATACTTCGGGGCCGACGCGGTGCTGTTCACCCGCATCAAGAAGTGGGACACCTCGTACGCGGTGGTGGCCTCGTACCTGACCGTGGCCGTGGAATGCGAACTGAAATCCACCACCACCGGCGAAAAGATGTGGAACTACTCCGGCACGGTGGTCGTGGACCTGACCAACCACAACACCGGCGGCGGCCTGGCCGGGCTGCTGGTGCAGGTGGTGGTGACGGCCATGAACACAGCCATGGCCGACTACGTGCCCTACGCCATGCAGGCCAACGCCATCGCCCTCAACGCCATGCCCTACGGGCCGTACCACCCGCAGCACGAGAAGGACAGCGAATACAAGGTGTTCGTGCCGAAGGCCGCCGACAAGTAGGCACAACGACACGGGAGATGAACAGGCACGGGCGGAACCGCATGCGGTTCCGCCCTTTTTTCGCGACGTGTGCCCGGCAACAGCCCCAAGGGGGGCGTCACGATCAGGAATTTTGTTCTCTGCCAAGGAAGAGCCGTTTTTTATGGAGGGAGCGCCTCAGCCGTCAGGTGAGCGGAGCGAACCTTACGGCTGAGGACCGCAGAGTGCACCTTCGCGTACTCGACCGAAATAAAAACCGTTCTGACCGTTGTGCGCTCAATGCCCGTATCGCTGTTGTCCCATCCGTACGGGTCGAATACTCGCCTACGGCTGGGGCAAGGCTCGCAGGCTCGCCCAACGGGCACGCTTCGCGCCCTTCGGGGCGGTCCGGCAGAGGGCAGAAGGCCCCTCGTGACGACACCCCCTAGAAGCCCGGCGGACACTCATAGCCGCGCGCGCGGCGCTGGGCCAGATCGCCCCCCGGCTGGGATTCGAAAAAATACACGGACTTGCCCTTGTCCGTTGCCAGAATGCCCTTGCAGTAGGCACCGCACACGCCGGGGTCGGTGGCAAAGCAGACATTCTCGTACTCGAACTTCAGGAAGTTGGTGGGCCACGAGTTGCAGTCGAAACGGCTCCCCACCGGGCAATCCAGCCGCTTCACCTGCCCCGCCGCCACCACGCCCATGCCCTTGAGGTTGGCAATGTCGTCCAGGGCCATGGCGGAACGGACAGGGCCGATGGACGCGGCAAGAAACGCCAGCGGCACAAGTATTGCGACGGCGACGCAACGGATGAAGCCAATTGCCCCATCATGCGCGGTACGGTCGTTCCCATGTCTGGCGCGTTGCGTCCGTGCGCATGCCTTCCGGGCGCAAGCTCCCTGTGCCGCGTGCATCGTTCACCCCGTGCGTTTCGGTTGTTCCTGCAGTACTTGGCTCCACCATATCGTACCGGCAGCCCGCCGCAACCCCCTGCGGCAGCATGGATAGCCGAAAAATGCAGCCCCCGCGCCAATGACCCTGCATGCCCGGGCGCCCCTACCGCCACCTTTCGCCCGGTCAGGCCTCATTTGCGGAGCATCAGCGGGGGCATCACCCGACATCATCAGATTGACGCACCGCATCCGGGCGGATAGACGACGACAACGGATGATACTCCATCCTTCATGGACGGCCACGGAAACGTCGCGGGGGCATGCCCGCGCGCCGGTCTGCCCTGCAACAGTTGCCAGCATCCATCACCCGCCCTACGGAGGAACCGTGCCCGGCATTCGCCCGTTTCGCCTTTCCGCCACCGCCGCCATGCGGGGCTCGCTGCCCCTCCTGGCGCTGCTGCTGACCACGGCGCTGCTGCTTTCCGGCTGCGCCAAGCCCGCATCCGTGCCCGACGCCACATCCTCCCCAGCGGCACAGGCCGAAGCCGCAGCCCCAAATGCCAAGGACGCCGAGGCCGCCAGAATGCGCGAGACGGCCAGCAAGCCCCACTCGCCCACCACGCCGGATGACGCCGCGTGCGATCCGCTGACCGGCGTGCTGCAAGGCCAGTGCGTGTCCATGAATCAGGAAAAGACGCGCGGCCAGTGCTATTCGCTGCGGCCCGGCGCCACCACCACCAAAAAGGACAAGAAAGGCAAGACGGTGAAGGTCACCGGACGCTGCCAGCCGCAAAGCCTGATCTACGCCCGCTGCCGCACCGGCATCGACACCTGCCGCCTGGGCGACACCAGCCCGGTGCAGTGGTTCAGCTGTGCCCAGCGCAACGGGGCCACCACCCGCACGCCCACGCCGGGTTCGGTCATGGTGCTGGATGCCAACAAGGGCCGGGGCATGCCCACCGGCCACCCGGTGTACGTGGAGGAAACCTGCCCCAACAAGGACGGCACGTGGACCCTGCGCATCACCCACACCAACTACGACCGCCAGTGCCATCTGGACCAGGACGCCAAGGTGCGCTTCAACCCCAGGACCATGCAGGTCACCTTCCTGACCGGCCCATGGGGCTGCTGGGCCAAGGACCTGAAGGCCATGGGGTTCATCTTGCGCTAGAGACAACCCCGCGCCTTCGCGCAACTTCCGCAATACGAACGGGCGGCCCTTCCGTGAGGAGGGACCGCCCGTTTTGCTTGCTGACGTGGAGCCTGGCAGTGCGCCCGGTTATTCCATCGGGGTGTTCTCGACCAGATTCCAGATGCCGCACGGGCAGGCCCCGGCGCAGAAGCCGCAGCCGATGCACTTGTCGGCGTCCACGGCCATCTCGAAGCCGCACCCGCCCTGCACTTCACGGCGGCTGATGGCCGCCTGCGGGCAGATGGTCTCGCAGATGCCGCAGTCGCGGCACGCGCCGCAACTGGCGCAGGCGTCGCCGCACTGGCCGAGGTCCTGGAAGTTGTCGATGCGCGGGTCGAAGTATTCCAGCTTCACGCGCGCATAGTCGATCATCTTGCGCGTGTCGGACACGGGGCGCTTGCCTTCGGCCATTTCCACGATGGCTTCGGCGGCCTTGCGGCCCATGCCGATGGCCTGGGTGAGCAGGCCGGGGCGCACCGCATCGCCGATGGCGAAGACGCGCGCGTCGGTGGTCTGCTGGATGTCGTTGACCACCACGTGGCCGCGCTCCACGGCGATGTCGTCGGGCAGGTAGTCGAGGCCGGGCGCATCACCGATGGAGAAGATGACCGTTTCGGCGGGCAGCAGCTCGCCGGTGGTCAGCACCAACCCTTCGGGGGTGATCTCCCTGGTGAAGCAGGGCCAGCGGAAGGTGGCGCCCACGTGTTCCGCCTCTTCCCGTTCCTTGCCGAAGGCCGCCGGGGTCTGGATGTCGATGAGGGTGATGGATTCCGCCCCCAGCCGCGCGGCCTCGGTGGCCACGTCGCAGCCCACGTTGCCCGCGCCCACGATGACCACCCGCTTGCCCACGGTGCCGGAACCGGACTTGGCCGACTTCAGGAATTCCAGCGCGGTGCGGGCCAGTTCCTTGCCGGGCACGGGCAGCATGCGCGGGGTGTTGGCGCCGGTGGCCAGCACCACGAAGTCGTTGTCGGACTTCAGCTGGGCGAAGTCGTCCTTGCCCAGACGCTGTTGCAGATGCACGTGGGGCAGCACTTCGCGGGCGCGCGCCAGTTCCGCGTCCAGCACGTCCTGCGGAATGCGGCTGCCGGGAATGGCCGAGCTGATCTTGCCGCCCAGTTCCTTTTCCATGTCGTACACGGTGGCGGCAATGCCGCGCATGCGCAACTGCCACGCGACAGAGATGCCCGCCGCGCCGCCGCCGATGACGGCAACTTTCGTCCCGGTCAGGGGGGGCAGCTTGGGCGTGCGCGATGCGGCGCCCGCCCTGCCGATCTGGGTGATGTCCACGGGCTTCATGCGTTGCAGGCTGCGCGAACAGCCCTGCATGCACAGGTTGGGGCACAGGTAGCCGCACACGGTGGCCGGGAAGGGGGTGTAGGCCAGGGCCACGTCCACCGCCTCGTCGATCAGGCCTTCGCGCACCAGCCGCCAGCGCTCCTGCACCGGCATGCCGGTGGGACAGCTGGACTGGCAGGGGGCCATGTGCTGGCCGTTTTCCCACACCGGCACAAAGCGGCGCAGCTCGCCAGTGGTGATGAGCGGGATGGGGCTGCGGTCCACCGAGGTCAGGTCGCCCACAAGGCCGCCCATGCCCAGTTCCTTCTCCCACACGTTGCGGCGGAAATCCGCCACGGCCCGGCGCTTCTTGCCCACCTTCTCGAAGGGGCCGCGCGCGGCAATGCACTGCCAGTCCTCGCGCACCGAAAGCCCGGCCAGAAGGTCCGACTTGCCGATGGCGGCCAGGAACCCGGCCAGGTTTTCGGTCAGCCACGCCCAGGCGGCATCGTCGATGGGCACCTGCTTGGCATCCGCCTGCGAAAAGCCCTCGTGCGGGCCGTGCACGAAGATGCGCCCGCCCACCATGCCCACGCAGGGACGGTAGCCCAGCACGTTGGCGGGGTTCTGCGCGCCCACGCCGCAAACCACGGCGGTGCCGCCCGCCATGAACTCGGCGAAGTAGTCGCCAACGCCGCCCAGCACCCACAGTTCCGGCGCGGAAAAGCGCGGGTTCTGCTTGGTCATGGTCATGCCGCGCGAGCCGATGTTGCCCGCCACGTACACGCGCCCCTGGGCCATGCCGTTGCACGCGCCGTTGCCGGCATTGCCGTGCACGACGATGTTGGCGCCCGCGTTCAGCCAGCCCACGTCGTCGGACGCGGGCCCGAACACTTCCACCGTGGTGCCGGTGCTGCCCAGCGAACCCAGCCGCTGGCCCGACGACCCGCGCACGGTGACGTGCACGGGTTCCTGTTCCGATATCCACAAACGCCCGCCGATGCCGTGCTGACCACAGGCATCCACTTCCACGTTGCGCGCGCCGTCGCGCACAACGCCTTGCAGGCGCTCTTCGAGAATGCGCGATTCGATGCGCTTTCCGTCTTCGATGCCGCTTACGCGGACCACTTCGCTGGGGGACATGGCGTCACTCCGCTGCTGTATGGTTGCCTTTTCGGCGTTATCTTCATTCGCCGCGCCGCAGCTTCATTTCCTGTCTGCCGCGCGGAATCTTTTCTTCACACGGTGCTTCCGGCATCCGGCATCCGGCATCCGGAGGAATTTCGCCTTCCGGCGAGGAAGGCGGGGCTTTTCCGAGGGGAGCGTACTCTTCGGTACGTGACCCGAAGGAGAAGACCGCCTGACGAAGCCCGAAGGCGAAAGGCCCCGGATGCTAAACGACGTACTGGATGCCGAGCCGGTCGGCAGCGTGTTTGTTGGCAATGCCCAGCGCGTCGGACATGCCCACGGGCAGCGAGGTGGACCGGCCCAGCGGCGCGAATATCTTGCGCAGCTCGGTGTCGAAGGCCAGGTAGAAGTCCACCACCCGTTCGGCCACCTTTTCCGGGTCCAGCCTGCGGTACACGCGGGGGTCCTGCGAGGTGATGCCCTTGGGGCAGCGGCCCAGGTTGCAGATGTTGCAGCGGTCGATTTCCGACCCCACGCATCCGGCACCGGCCTGCATCACGTACTTGCCCACCTGCACCATGCTGGCGCCCAGCATGATCAGGGCGGCGGCGTTGTGTGCGAGGTTGCCGTTCTTGCCGATGCCCCCGCCCGCGATGAGCGGGATTTCGTTCTGGCAGCCCTGCTGCACGAGGTCGTGGTAGCAGTCGCGGATGTTCGAGGCGATGGGGTGGCCCATGTGGTTCATGGACACGTTGTAGGCCGCCCCGGTGCCGCCGTCCTCGCCGTCGATGGCAAGGCCCGCCGCGTAGGGGTTGCGCACCAGGTTGTTCAGCACGGCGCGCGAGGTGGTGGTGGCGGATATCTTGGGGTAGACGGGCACGCGGAATCCCCAGGCCATGCTCATGGACTGGATCATCTTGGCCACGGATTCCTCGATGGAATACTGGGTCTGGTGGGTGGGGGGGCTGGGCAGGGACACGCCCGGCGGCACCCCGCGAATGGAGGCGATGAGCTTGTTGACCTTGTGCCACATCAGCAGGCCGCCGTCGCCGGGCTTGGCGCCCTGGCCGTACTTGATCTCGATGGCGCAGGGGTCTTCCTTCATCTGGGGGATGGCATGCAGGATTTCATCCCACCCGAAGTAGCCGGAGGCAATCTGCAGGATGACGTATTTGAGAAAGCGCGAGCGCAGCAGGCGCGGCGGGCAGCCGCCTTCACCGGTGCACATGCGCACGGGCATGCCCATTTCCTCGTTCAGGTAGGCAACGCCCATCTGCAGGCCTTCCCACATGTTGGGAGAAAGCGCGCCAAAGGACATGGAGCCGATGACCAGCGGGTAGATTTCGCGCACCGCGGGCACCCAGCCGTTTTCCTGGAAGGCCTTCAGCCCCTGTTCGGGCGGCAGCACGCGGCCCAGCAGGGTGCGCAGTTCGAACTCGTGCCGCCCGGCGTCCAGCGCGGGGTCGGTGAGCATGGATATGCGGATGAACTTGATCTGGTCCAGCAGGCTGTCCGGCGCGTTGCGGCGGCCGCCACGGGTGCGGGCGTGGCCCCCGCGGTTGTTGTGGAAGCGCAGCGCGGTGCCTTCGTCCAGCCGCATGGGCCGTATGGCATTGTTGGGGCAGACCATGGTGCACATGGCGCAGCCGATGCAGGCGTAGGCCGCGTCGGTGCGCTGGCGGATGCCGTGGAACACCGAATAGGTGTTCTTGGGCTTCTGCATGAGGCCGGTGGTGGTTTCGACCACGCGCTTCCTGTGCACGGCAAGCTCGATGGCGCTCACCGGACACACGGAGGTACACCGCCCGCACAGGGTGCAGGTGTCCTTGTTCCACTCGACCTGCCAGGGCAGGTCCTTCACGCTCAGCGTTGACGGGGTAATGCCTGCAGTTGGCTGCATATGGTCACCTCTTGGCATTCGGGACGGACGTAGGCCGTGTCCAGATGCATGGGCTGGAAGTCGAGGGTCTTGTCGCGGTCGGGGATGGCGGCGTCGAGGCCGCACAACTCGGACGAAAAGGCGTACATGCCGGGTTTGCCGCCCACCACGCCGGGGCGCAGCTTCTTGCGGTCCTGCACCATGAACATGGTGCCGTCCGGCAGGCAGCCGATGACGCAGTTGGGGCCGTCGATGATCATCTTGCGGCACAGCACCTTCAGGCGGGCCAGCATGTCCTGGTCGGGGTGCCCGGCCATTTCGGCGTCGGACAGCGGGGTGATGACGTGCTTGTACGCCTCCACCGGCAGGCCCAGCTTGTAGTGCGTGAAATGCATGATGTGCGTGAATACCTCGGAGTCGGACTGGTAGCCGGTGTAGCCGGGCACGTTGCGCGACGAAAGGTATTCGCGGATCGGGATGAACGCCGTGTTTTCCCCGTTGGTCATGGTGCACACGCCCTCGATGAAGAACGGGTGGCATGCGTACAGGTTGATGGCGTAGTTGGTGTTCTGGCGGCCCTGGCACAGGATGCGGCGGGCGTGCAGGTCGGGCCGGTCAAGGCCCAGGTACTCGCCCACGGTGAGCGGATCGCCCACTTCCTTGATCATCACCACGCCCGGCCAGAACGAAAAGGCCATCATGTCGCGCTCGGCCTCGCCCTGCTGGCGGATGGCCACGCGGGTCTGCACCAGCTGCGCGGTGCGCTCGGCCTCGGGCATGTCGGCCCAGGCTTTCGGCGGCTCGTAGGCGCGGGCCAGGTACACGCCGCGCCTGGGCGTGCCCGCAGGCGGACTGGACTTGATGATCGACACCGAATGGAACGGACGAAACCCGAGGTCGTCCATGATTCCGTCGAGCCGCTTCAGGCCCTTTTCGGTGAAGATGCCGGAGAGGATGGGATATTCGGGGTGCTCCGCGAAGGGACCCGACAGACCGGATAGATAGAGCCCGACCCCGGAGCCGTCATGCCCTTCCTTCATCACATTCAGGGCATTGATGGCCACCATGGGGGAGACGGGTTCCGTCGAAGTCAAGGCGAACAATCGACACATGGACGCGTTCTCCGGATGGCGTGGACTCCGCCCCGGAATGACACGAATGCGCAATCCGCAGCGGGTTCACGTGCGATAGCGGAAAATCCCAAAAACGGCAAGATCGCGCGTTTGGTGGCGGCCACATTGGTTTTTTTATTACATATTTGTATGACTGAATATTACATTATTGCAAGAAAATTGATTATAATACACTATAATAAAACACTTATCAGCGGTATTCCGGCAAATATCCCCATCGCCCAGCCTTGCGTCCGGACAGTGCCGGGCCGGTCACGCCTCCCTCAATATGAACTGAACGCTCACACAACAATTGTTCTGCATTTCCTGCGGGATGCGTTGCGGCCCATCCGGAATTCCCTTGTTTTCCGAGGCGTTCTGTCCATTCCGATCGGAACCGGATGTGGGCCGCCCGAGGCGGCAGAGAACTGTGCGGCGCACCAATGCGCGTCATTTTTCCTTGTCAAAGCACAAAGATACACAATTAATCAGAAAATTGTAAAAGTTCAGACTTCGCAGCTCCATAAAAAAATCATTGTATCACAGGATGTTGTTTTCCCATACAATGAGGCGGGAATCCTTGCCACGTCCGCCGCGCAACACCTGCGACTGCATGGCCGACACCGCGAACCGTCCACCACGGTACGCGGGCCGCGTCGGCTTTCGCGGCGGGCAGACGCACGACACACCAACAGGAGGAGGAATCATGCATGCTCTGCGGAGCAACTCCACCGGCCGACCATGGCGCATCATGCTCCTGGCCGGGCTGGCGGGCGTTGCCGTTACCGTAGGCGCGGCCCTGGCCATGACTGCCACGGACCAGGCCCTGTTCTGCGGTAGCTGCCATTCCATGGCCGAGGCGGCGCTGACCCACAAGCGTTCGCCGCACGCGAAGCTGGCGTGCAACGAATGCCATGCGCCGCACAACCTGGCCGCCAAGCTGCCCTTCAAGGCCAAGGAAGGCACGCGCGACATTTACTCCACAACCCTTGGCACCATCCCCGATCTGATCCACCCCGGAGAGGAAACCAGGGACGTGGTACAGGCCAACTGTCGGCGCTGCCATGTGGCCAGCACCATGACCGTGTCCATGGAAACCAAGAAGTACTGCACAGACTGCCACCGTCACGTGCCCCATACCCCCAAGCTGCCCATTGCCAGAAGGAGTGCCGCCGATGTCTAGCCGTCGCCTTCTCGTTGCGCTGGTGGCCATGGCGCTCGCCGTGCTGGCGGGCTGTTCCGAGCCTTCGGAACCCATGACGCCCACCTACAAGACCAAACTTTCCGCTGAAGAAATGAAGAATTCCGCGTTCAAGGCGGAATTCCCGCTGCACTACGAAACGTACCTGCGCAACAACGAATCGCAGATCATGACCGAGTACGGCGGATCCGTTGCGTACAACAAGAACGACAACGTGAACCCCCTGCCCGAAGGGTACAAGCACGCCCAGCCGTACCTGAAGAACCTGTGGCTGGGGTACCCCTTCAGCTACGAATACCGCGCCGCGCGCGGCCACACCTACGCGGTGAAGGACATCCTGCACATCGACCGGCTGAACAACTACAGCGAGAAGGCGGGCCTGCCCTCCACCTGCTGGAACTGCAAGACGCCCAAGATGATGGAATGGGTGAAGGAAAACGGCGACGAGTTCTGGGCCAAGGACTTCCACGAGTTTCGCCAGAAGCTGGACGTGGACGACCACACCATCGGCTGCGCCAACTGCCACGAGCCGCAGACCATGGAACTGCGCCTGTACAGCGAACCGCTGAAGGACTACCTGAAGTCCCAGAACAAGGAATTCAAGAACCTGTCCCGCAACGAAAAGCGCGCCCTGGTCTGCGGCCAGTGCCACGTGGAATACTACTTCCAGGACAAGGAATTCGGCGCGGCCAAGAAGCCGGTGTTCCCGTGGGCCAACGGCTTCGACCCCGAAGACATGTTCGAGTACTACAAGACCCACGGCAACACGACCACCAAGGGCTTCGAGGGCAACTTCGTGGACTGGGTACACCCCGTGTCCAAGACCCCCATGCTGAAGGCCCAACACCCCGAATACGAAACGTGGATCAACGGCGTGCATGGCTCCGCCGGGGTCACCTGCGCCGATTGCCACATGTCCTACACCCGGCTTGACGGCAAGAAGAAGATGTCCACCCACCACTGGACGTCGCCGCTGAAGGATCCGGACCTGCGCGCCTGCCGCCAGTGCCACACCGACAAGACCCCCGACTACCTGCGCCAGCGCGTGCTGTTCACCCAGAACAAGGTCTGGGAACAGTTGATGGTGGCCCAGGACATCTCGGTGAAGGCGCACGAGGCCATCCGCATGGCTGCCGAATACACCGGACCCAAGCCCGCCGATTACGACGACCTGATGATCGAGGCGCGCCAGATGTGCCGCAAGGGCCAGTTCTTCTGGGATCTGATCTCCGCCGAGAACAGCGTGGGCTTCCACAACCCCACCAAGGCCCTGAACACCCTGGCCCAGTCGCAGCAGTACAGCCAGAAGGCCGTGGACGTGGCCATCCGCGCGGCGGCCTTCACCACCGCCAAGGACCTGGACGGCGACATCAAGAAGATCGTGCCGCCCATCCTGAAGCACAGCCGCGAACTGCAAATGGACCCGGCCCACATGGCCACCCACAAGTGGTTCAAGTACCTGCCAGTCACCCCCAAGGCACCGCGCGTGTGGGACGGCCAGACCCGGCTGATTCCGCCGCCCGCACCCGCCGCGGCCCCGGCCAGCTAGGCGGGTGCATGGCGTGACGGACCACCGGCGCGCCCACTGACAACAAACAGGAAAGGGCCGGACGATGCACGTCCGGCCCTTGTCCGTTACGGGCGACACCCGGTCCGCGCTCTGGGCGGCGCATGCGCATGGAGGATGTGAGGGGGAAGGGGAGCATCCGCTGCGGACACGTCACACCAGACGCAAACGGACAACAGAGAGGGCCGGACGCTGTCACGTCCGGCCCTTTTCCTTCGGGCTGAGCCCTCTGCTCTCCGTTTCGCCGCTGGCGCACGGCGACCGCAGGGGCATCACCGGTCACGGACGATGAGGATAGCCAACACCGCCAGCGCCACGATCATGAACACCCAAGTCATGGAGAATCCCCCTCGCGGCTCACTTGCGGCATACCTATACCTCGGCTGCACCCTCTGTCACTGCGGGAAAACCCTACCTTTAAAGTTTCTCCATAAGGTATACGGGCCAAGAAGCGCCGCAAACCGTGCAGTGCCGTGCATCCGGGTGGCGTGCAAGTCGTTTTTCGCAAATTATGAAGAATATGTGGCCCCTTGCGCATAGATGTCCACATATCGCTGCATTTGCAACACGAATCAACGTGAGCGGAATCTTGCGCGTACAGTAGTAAGCACTCTTACATACCAAAAATAGTACAATGGCTCACGTTTGGTCCCGTCACACAAAATGAACACAATCGTTCTCTGCGGGAAGGGGACCAATCCTGCGTGAAAACGCCGGACGGCAACCCCACTCCACCCTACTCTAAATTTTAAACATTTTCCATCTGCAAGCAAGGAATCGCGGCGAATCGGAACGCACAGGAAAAAGACCGCCGTGTCGTGTACAACGGATACGCGGCAACAGCGGTACGACAAGCAGAGAAAAAAGGAGGCGCCGGCAGGCGGAGAGAACAGAAAGCCGGGAAGATGACTGGGAAGGAGGCAGGCGAAAGAAACGCTTATCGCAAGCGGCGATACAGGGCCATGTACGATTCGGCCATGCGGGTATCGGTATAGTGGGCCACACTGGCCGTGCCGCCAGCCACCAACCGGGCGCGCAGGGCAGCGTCCGTGGCGATGCGGCGCATGGCCTCGCCCAGGGCCGGTGCATCGCCGGGAGGAACCACCAGGCCGTTTTCGCCGTCGCGCACCAGTTCCAGGTTGGAGGCGAGGCCGGAGCAGATCACCGGCAGCCCGGTCACCCAGCCCTCCTTGATCACCCCGCTGCTGCCTTCGCCATGTACCGAGGGCACCACCAGCGCATCACAGTCGGGCAGCATGCGGCGGCTGTCCTGCCGCCCCAGAAAGGCCATGTGCGGGGATACGCCCAGCGCATCGGCCCGGTCCAGCAGGATGCCGAACAGCGGGCCTTCGCCCACCACGCGCACTTCCCACGGGGGCATGGAATCGCCGCCAGCCGTATCAACGGCCACATCGCTGGCTTCGGTGTCCCCCTCGCTGCGCACAGACCCTGCCTTCAGGGCCGCCAGCGCCTCTATGAGCACCGCATGGCCCTTCTGCGGGGTGAGTGCGCCCACCATGCCGAACACGAAACGACCGTCGCCGCGTTCGCGCCGAGGGTAGTAGCGGGAAGGGTCGATGCCGGAATGGATCACCGTGATGCGCGCCGGGTCCAGCCCGGCAGCCGCCAGCACGCCGCCCGTCTCGGCGCTGACCGCCGCCACCGCGTCCGCCGCCAGATACTTGCGGCGGCTCAGGCCCCGGCCCAGCGGATAGGACACCCGCCGGGTATGCAGAAGCGGCACCTTTGCCCCCCACGTTCCCTTGCACAGCGCGCCCAGACTGGCCGCACGGGCGTCGTGGGTGTGCAGCACCACCCTGGCATGGCCGCGCGCCTCTCGC